>JBHICL010000132.1:0-7950 GCA_046759605.1 Alphaproteobacteria bacterium
CCGGCCAGATCGTGCCATGTGTTCGACCGGGAAGGCGTCGCCTTCGAACGGCCGATGGAAGAAGCGCCGGCGGACGGGCAACGCAGATCCTTTGCCTGATGGGCGCTGGCTCGCATCCGAGCTTCCAGCAACGGCGTGGCAAGAATAAGGAGACAGCACATGAAGGTCGTTTTCGTTCTGTACGACTCCCTCAACAGGCGGTCCCTCGAACCCTATGGCGCCGCCACCATCAGGACGCCCAACTTCCGGCGGCTGGCGGAGCGCGCTGTCACCTTCGACTCCCACTACGTGGGTAGTCTGCCGTGCATGCCGGCGCGCCGGGACATGCAGACCGGACGGCTCAGCTTCTTGCACCGGAGCTGGGGTCCGCTGGAGCCCTTCGACAACTCGTTCCCCGAGCTGCTGCACGTGGCCGGGATATACAGCCACCTCGTCTCCGACCACTATCACTACTGGGAGGACGGGGGCGCCACCTACCACAACAGGTACACGACCTACGAGTTCATCCGCGGTCAGGAACGGGATCCCTGGAAGGCCATGGTAGAGCCGCCTTGGGAGCGGCTTCGGGAGATGTATCACCCGCTCCAGTTCAATGAGGAACGGCGCAGCCTCCACTACCACCACGTCGTCAATCGCGAGTTCATCCGGGAGGAGGCGGACTTCCCATCGGTCCGCTGCTTCGACGGCGGGCTCGATTTCCTCGAACGAAACCGACACGCGCGGGACTGGCTCCTTCAGATCGAGACGTTCGATCCCCACGAGCCGTTCCACGCGCCAGCGGCATACCGGGCGGAGTATCCGACCAACTATGCCGGCCCCATCCTCGACTGGCCGCCGTACAAGCGCGTGACGGAGGCGCCAGACGAGTGCGCCGAGCTGCGGGCGAATTACTGCGCCATCGTGGCCCTGTGCGACGCCCAGCTGGGGCGCCTCTTGGACTGTTTCGACGCTTATGGACTGTGGTCGGACACGGCCCTCCTGCTCACCACCGACCACGGTTTCCTGCTCGGCGAGCACGACTGGTGGGGCAAGTGCCGGATGCCGTGCTTCAACGAGGTGTCGCACATCCCGTTGTTCTTCCATCACCCGGACTACGCATCCAGGGCCGGCGAGCGACGCCGGTCCCTCACGCAGACCACGGACGTCATGGCCACGCTACTGGACCTGTTCGGGGTCGAAGCCCCGCCGGAGGTGGAGGGGAGGTCCCTCGTCCGCGTGTTGGAGCGCGACGAGCCGATCCGGGAGGCGGCGCTCTACGGGGTCTGGGGCAGCGCCACCAACATCACCGACGGTCGCTACACCTATTTTCGTTATCCGGACGACGTGAGGCGGCAGGAGATCTATCAGTACACGCTTATGGCCACGCACCTGAAGGAGCTCTTCGGCGTCGAGGAACTGAGGACAGCGAGCCTGGCCAAGCCCTTCGCCTTCACGAAGGGCGTCCCGGTGCTCAAGGTGCGCGGCACCGAAAAGTCTCCGATGTTCGACACGAACCTCGGACCCGGCCGGCTTGCCGGCACCGAGACCGCGCTGTTCGATCTGGAGACGGATCCCGACCAACTCACGCCGATCCGGGACGCGGACGTCGAGGCGCGGCTGATCCGGCAAATGGTGACGCTGATGCGGGAGAACGACGCGCCCGCCGAGGCTTACACGCGCCTCGATCTCGCGGTCCCCGCTTGACCGCGCCGCGGCGCGCTAAACCCGGTAGGACTCCACCGCGGCGAAATCGGGCTCGGGCCCCAGGCCAGGCGCCTCGGGCAGGGAGATGGTTCCGTTCTCGACCGCCGGCAGCTCGATCAGGTCCGTTCGCAGCGGGTTGTCGTTGGCGTCGAACTCCAGGTAACCGCCCCCGCCGGCGGCGGCGAGGCAGTGCGCGGACGCCAAGAGGCCGATGCCGCCGCCCATGAAATGGGGCGAGACGAGATGGCCAGCGTCGAGCACCCGCCGGGCGACCCTGAGGCCGCCCGTGAGCCCGCCCCATTTGGCGATGTCGGGCTGGAAGTGGCGTATCGCCCCCGTGGCGATCAGCTCCGCGAAAGCGTCCTCGCCGCGCACGTTCTCGCCGGCGGCCAGGGGAACAGAAACCTCGCGCGCCAACCGCAGCCAGTGTGGAAGGGGTCCATCGGCGGGCAGCGGCTCCTCCACCCAGGTGAGATCGAACCGGGACAACTCACCGATCTGCCGGACGGCCTCCGCGACGTTCCAGGATTGATTGGCATCGACCATCAAATTGGCATCCGTCCCCAGAGCCTCGCGCAGGGCGGCGAGGTTTCGCCGGTCGCGCGCCGGATCGAACGCGATCTTCAGCTTGAACGCCCGGTGACCCTCGGCCCATTTGTCGGCCGCGACCGTCTCCGGCGTGTCCACGTCGAGCGCGCTGGCATAGACCTTGATCCGCCCGTGCGCTTCGCCGCCCAGGTGCTGCCACAGGGGCTGACCCGCGCGCCGGGCGGCGAGATCCCACATTGCAATATCCACACCGGCGATCGCCTGAGCCATGGGACCGTTCTCACCCGCCTGCACGGCGATCACGTGCGTGCGCCGCGTGATCTCGTCGAAGGCCTCACCGGGCGAGGGAAAGGTCCGGTCGATTGCGAGGGGAGCCACGATCGTCTCTACGAGACGTGCCCGGTGCTCGGCGCCGCACGCGGGAAAGTTGCACCATACCTCACCCCAGCCGACGGCGCCTTCGGCGTCCTCGACACGAACGAACAGAGCCGGACGGTCGCGGATGTCACCCATCGCGCTGCGAATCGGACGGCGCATCGGCACGCGATAGACCGATGCGGTGAGCGATCTGATCCTGAGCGGACGCATCAACCGATAGCTCCCAATGTGAAAGTGGTTGGCGATGGCCGTCTCATGCTAACCTCCCGATAGCCGGTTAGCCCATCTGGAACGGAGCAGATGGAACCGCGGGACGTCGATCGCAGGCTCGTCGCGATTCTGGCCGCTGACATCGTCGGCTACAGCCGGCTGATGGGAGCGGACGAAGCCGGCACGCACGCCCAGCTCAAGACTCACCGCAAGGAGCTCGTCGACCCCCACATCGCGGAGCACAAGGGTCGCATCGTCAAGACGACAGGCGACGGTCTGCTGGTGGAGTTCGGCAGTGTCGTCGATGCGGTGCTCTGCGCGGTGGAAGTGCAGCGCGCGATGGTCCGGCGGAACGCCGGTGTGCCGGAGGAGAGCCGTATCGAGTTCCGGATCGGCGTGAACCTGGGCGACGTGATCATCGATGAAGATGACATCTACGGCGATGGGGTGAACGTTGCGGCAAGGCTGGAAGGTCTGGCCGAGCCCGGCGGAATCTGTGTCTCCCGCACCGTTTTCAACCACGTCAAAGGCAAGGTCGAGCTGGGCTTCGAGGATCTCGGCGAGCACAAGGTCAAGAACATAGCCGAACCGATCTCCGTTTATCGCGTCGCGATCGACGCGGACGCCGCGGGAACCTTGCCCGGTGAGCCTACGAAGCGCCCACCACCGCTAGTCCGCCGACTCGCTCGACGACCCTGGCCGGCGGCGATTGCGGCTGCCGTGGTCCTGATTGTGATCGCCGGGGCGCTCGTGGTCTGGCAAACGACATTGCGCGAACCCTCCGCGACCCTGTCGACGGTCGAAACACAAACCGACGGCGCGTTGCCGCTTCCAGACGTGCCTTCGATTGCCGTTCTGCCTTTCGGGAATCTGAGCGAGGATCCGGAGCAGGAGTATTTCAGCGACGGGATGACGAACGACATCATCACCGACCTCTCCAAGATCTCCAACCTCTTCGTGATCGCCAGCAACTCGGTGTTCACCTACAAGGGCACGCCGGTGAAAGTGAAAGAGGTCGGCCGGGATCTGGGCGTCCGGTACGTGCTCGAGGGAAGCGTCCAGAGGGCGGGCGGCAGGGTTCGGATCAACGCCCAGCTCATCGATGCCAGCACCGGCTATCACATGTGGGCGGAGCGGTACGACCGGGACTGGCAGGACATTTTCATGCTGCAGGACGAGATCACGGGCGCGATCGTGACGGCACTGGAGGTGACACTGACGGAGAGCGAGCAGGAGCGCGTGGCGCGGCAGTACACCAACAACCTGGACGCGTACGACATTTACCTGCGTGGCCGGACGTACTTGCGGGGGACAGCGGACGCGCATCTGCAGGCGCGGGAACTGTTCGAACAGGCCATCGGGCTCGATCCGATGTTCGCCGCGGCGTACGCGGAGAAGTCCACGACTTACTTCTCGAACCTGGTCATGACGATGAGACAGAGCCCCAATGCCCTGGACCTTGCGCTCGAGGCGGCGCAAATGGCGGTGACCCTGGACGACTCTCTGCCCCTGGCCCATACGCGGCTCGCGTGGGTGCATCTTGCGCGAATGGAGCACGAGCTGGCCATCGCCGAGGCGGAGCAGGCCGTGGCCCTCGATCCCAACGATGCCGAGAGCCTCGCGCAACTGGGCAACATTCTCAACTGGACGGGCAAGGCCGAGGAAGGCATCGGCCATATCGAGAAGGCCATGCGCCTCGACCCGCATTATCCATTCAACTATCTGTTCTACCTTGGTCACGCCTACTACCTGTTGGGGCGGAGCGAGGAAGCCATTCAGACATTGGAGCGCGTGGTCAACCGCAACCCCGATTTCTCCCCGGCATATCGTCACCTGTCCGTCCTTTACACCGAAGAGGGCCGGGATGAAGAGGCCCGGGTCGCGATGACGGAAGTCCTGAGGATAAATCCGGAGGCTTCCATCGAGGACTCGAGACATCGGTGCCTTTACCGACAGGATCCGGAGCTGTTGGACCGGTTCTTCGGCGGTATGCAGACAGCCGGGATGCCTGAGGGAATGCCCGGTCAGGCCGCGAGCCCCATGTAACCGGCTCCCCCAGGGCGCGGCGCCCTTAGCGCACTTCCCCCGCCGCACGCCAACCTCTCAACCGTGCGCGCATGCGCCGATGGTGGCTGCCCGGCCAGTAGACCCGGCCGCAGGACGGGCAGGACCTGTGCGGTCCGCCCCGGCTTCGGGCCGTGCCGGGAACCTTCGCAAGCGCGCCAACGGCAGCCGAGCGGAGTCGGGCATTGTCGATTATGCAGCGCGTGAATGGCGCGTTGAGCCAATCGACGTCGAGCCGGCGCACGAGCTCCCGCGCCTGGTCTTCCAGGCTCTCGCTCTCGAGCAGCAAGACTGCGTGTCGATGGCCGGCCTGGCGTAGAATTTGCCGGTCGCGGGTGAGCAGGGTGCGCCCCTCGATCGCGGCAAGCTCGAGGACGGCCACGTCTTCCGCGCCGGACGGGCACATGCGCGTATCGTATCCCGCCGCGCGCAGCCAGCGGGCGAGACCGATCAGCATCTCGTCACAGATCAGCTTCACGGGCGAATCCTAGCAGGCTCGCGGGCGGAGCGCCTCAATGAGATCGGCGCGCACAAAATGGTTGCAGGGCAAGACACGGGACACCAAGTAACGCGACCAGCAGGAGTCACCGAAAAGCCGGCACGGAGCGGCGCCCCCCAGAATGGACAACTGGATGACAACGCTCGCGCGTCATTACGACCGAATGCGCGCGCGTTATCCCGACGATGAGCTGCTGGTTCTTTTCGACATCGACGGGACCATCCTCGATATGCGCTACATGATCCTGTATCTGCTGCGGAAGTACGATCAGGAGCATGATCGCGCGTTCTTCGAGGGTCTCGAGCTCGGCGACATCGATCTTCACGAAAACCAGATCGACCGTCTTCTCGAGCGGCTGAACCTTCCGCGGCCCCAGCGCCAAAGGGTGCTGGACTGGTATCTCACGAACCGCTGGTCCTCGACCGCGGTGCTCACCGCCCACCGGCCGTTCGCCGGCGTCATGGAGGTGATCCGCTGGTTCCAGATCCAGCCCAAGACCAACGTGGCGCTCAACAGCGGCCGCCCGGCGGCGATCCGCGAGGAGACGCTGCGTTCGCTCAACAGGCTCGGCCGACAGTACCGCGTCTCCTTCTCCGAGGAGCTGCTGTTCCTGAATCCCGCGGGCTGGCACGAGGAGGTGCAGAAATCGAAAGTGACGGGGCTCAGGCACTTCCAGAAGGCCGGCTATCGCGTGTTCGCCGCGGTCGATAACGAGCCCGCCAACCTGACCGCTCTTGCCGACGCCGACTCGGATAACGAGATACTTCTGCTGCACGCGGACACGATCTTCGAATCCGCCCGTTCGGGTCTGCCGGCCGGCGCCGTCAGGGGCGCCAGATACGACATCACCGAGCTGATTGCCGAGAAGGCCTTGCCGCGGAAGGTGCAGCTCGTCTGGCACGGCCTCAACGACGATACCAACATCCGGCAGTATCTCGCGTCCGACGTCGAGTGGGCCGAGTTCGACGTGCGCACCGATCCCGAGGGCCGTCTTATCGTGCGGCACGATTCCTTCGAGGAGACGCCGGTGGAGCCGGGAGAAGAGTTCCTGCCGCTCGAAGGCGTCCTGAAACGCCTCAAGAAGTTCGAGAAAAGCGCCAAGATCGACCTCAAGGAAGGGGGCGACGTCGTGGACCGCGTCGTCGGCCTCGTCGGCGCGCTGGATCTCGCCCCCGAGGCCCTCTGGTTCAACGGCCATATAGAGGTTCTGGGTGAGCACGGCTTCCGCAAGCTCTCCACCGCATTTCCGGGGACCGTAGTCCAGTGCCGGATCGATTTCCTCGCGCCTCTCATCGAAACGCTCCCCGAGGAGGGACGGCGCGTCCTAAAGGGCCTTCGCGGTTGGGGCATCAACCGCTTCTCGGTCCCCTGGGGCCTCGCGAACCTCACGCGGATCGTCGACACCATGGACCGCTGGGGGTTCGAGGTGAACATCTACAACGTGCCCGATCTCGAGTCGTTTCTGCGGGCCGTGCTGCAACAGCCCCGCTCGGTCACGTCCGACTTCAATTTCCCGAAGTGGCACTATTACGGTCGCGGCGCCGGCGAGAACGCCCAGCGCCACGAGTACCAGGAGCGCGCCTAGGACGGGTGCGCGACCCGTCAGCGATGGATAGCTCCGTTGGGCGACGGTGTTCCTGCTACCCACCGGCGGCCGTCTCAGCCTTCGCCTCGGCCTCGAGCTCGTCATAGTCCAGCGGTGGTTCGTGCACGACCCGGATCCGGTGCCGCTCCACACCCTTGGTCAGCAGTGTCAGGGCCTCGTTGTAAGGCGCCGACAGACCAAGTTTGCGCGCCTCCTCGACCAGGGCTCCGTTCAGCGCGTCTATCTCGGTGCGCTTGCCATACTCGACGTGTTGCAGCATGGACGGCTGGTTGTACTTCGACCGCGTGTGGTCCTTGATGGACTTTCTGGGATGGGGATCGGGCAGCCTGATCCCCTTGGCTTCGACGACCGCCAGTATCTCGTCGATAACCAGGTCCTGGAACCGGTCGACGGACGGCGTGCGGGCAATCTCTCCGAGCCTCAAGCCCGTCACTGCGCTGATTGCGTTGATGCCACAGTTGAGCACGAACTTGTTCCAAATCTGGGCAATCACGTCATCGACCACGACCACCTCGTGGCCAGCTCCGGTGAGCAAGTCCACGAGCTCTGAGAGTCGGGGCGTGGTTGTGCCGTCGAGCTCGCCGATCCAGTTCGGGCCGCTGTGCGTATGGCGGACGTGGCCGGGACCCGCCATGGCCGCGCTGTGATGGGTCACGCCGGCGACGACCCGGCCGGGGCCGAGCTCTTCCGAAAGGCTCTCGACGTTGCCGATCCCGTTCTGGAGCGTGAGCGCGTAGCCCGCGGGACCGAGGACCCTCGCCGCCGTTTTCGCGGCGTCCTTCGTGTCGTTTGCTGTCACGTAGATGAGCGCGATGTCCGACTCGGCTACATCGCCGGGCCGGTCCACTGCGATCGGGTGAACCCTGAAATCACCACTGACGCCTTCAACGCGCAGACCCTGCTCCCTGACCGCGGCCATATGCTCGGTCCAAAGGTCGAACAGGGTCACATCGTGACCCGC
>JBHICL010000133.1:0-7834 GCA_046759605.1 Alphaproteobacteria bacterium
AGCAGGAGCAGCTGGTGGGCGCCCGGACGGTCCTGGACGTGCTCGACGCCGAGCAAGAGCTTCTGGATGCACGGGTCGGGTTGGTGCGGGCACTGCGCAACGTGATCGTCGACAGCTACGACGTGTTGTCCACCATCGGCAGGCTGACCGCCGAGGATCTGCGGCTGCCGGTGGAGCTTTACGATTTCACCCGCAACTTCGAGGCCCAGAAGGACAGGCTCTTCGGGACGAGTATCGGTAATTGAGGCGGGGCCGAAAGCGAGCCGCGGCCAAAAGTGCCGCCGGGGTTGTACTCAAGCGGTCGGCGGCGATTGCAGGCGTGCTCGTCGCCACGCTGATGGCCCCCGGCGCAAAAGCCGAGGACGACCGCCCCTTGAATCTGAAGCCGTGGGTGCTTGCGGTACCTTCGGACCAGCCGACGCGCCTCAAGGTGCTGCGGGGCCTCGGCATCGACGAGCAGCTTCCGCCCTTCGAGAACAGGTCCTCGCTCCGTCCGCGGCCGAGGGCGGATATCTCCTTCCAGAACCGGTCCCGGCCCCCGGGCCGGCTGTCACGTCGTGACGATCACGCGGCCTTCCAGTACCGCTCGCGGCTCAATGGAGATATATGGCGCCTCGAGCATGAGCGCCGCAGCGATCGCCGGTCCTTCGATCGGCTCCAGCGCTCGCGCCATGAGGAGCGCCGGATCTGGAGGATTCGCAGGCGGTGACCCCGGTGAGCGGTCTCGTCAGACTAGCGCTCCTTCTGGCGGCGGCCCTGGCGGCGGCCTGCACGGTTAAGCTCGAGGACGACCCGTCCATGGCGTATACATGCCGGCTCCAGGACTGCGTGTGTCATCCCCAGGTGTACTCCATCCATCGGGCGGTCGAGACCCTGCCCGTGGAGTGGCGGCAAAACGGCGAACCTTTCTGTCCCCAGGGTTTCGTCTTGCGGCCACCCAGGGAAGAAGGCCTGCGGGAATACCCCGACCGTCCCAGGGAATTCGGCTACCCCCGTATATTCTGACCGTCGACGGCCACCTTGGCCGCCTGGCCCGTGCGCCTCCACTTCCCATTGTTTTCCTCCCCGTGCCCGCGGTGTCTCCGGCTGGGCACTCGCGCTCGTCTGGAAATTTCTAGCCCCGAGCCCCCCAGGAAGTCTCACCGGAAAAACGCTCCACCAGGAAGTCGATGAGTGCTCGAACCTTGGGCGGCAGGTGGCGTTGGTGCGGGTAGACGGCGTACATCGGCGTCGCCGCAGGGATGGCCTGGTAGCTCGACAGCACCTCGCGCAGCTTGCCTGCTTCGATCCCGCGACCCACCAACCAGGCCGGTACCAGAATCAACCCGAGCCCAGCGATCGCGGCAGCGCACAACGCATCTCCATCGTCGGCGAACAGCTTGCCGGAAACACGCACTTCCTCAGCTCCGCCAGGCCCTCGGAACTGCCACGCGTTGCTTCCCGGATGCGACCTGAAGGTGAGGCAGCTGTGGCCCGCGAGATCGGCCGGCGTCACGGGCACGCCTTCGCTCGCCAGATAGTCGGGGCTCGCGCATACGATCCTGCGCCCGGATCCGATCTTTCGCGCGATCAGGCTGGAGTCGCGCTGCCGGCCTATCCTGATCGCGAGGTCGAGGCCCCCCTCGACCAGGTCTACCAGACGGTCCGTGACTGAAAGAACGACTTGGACCGCCGGGTACCTCTCCTGAAATGCGGCCAGTGCCGGCACCACATGGAGGCGTCCCACGCTCGCCGGAACCGTCAGGCGCAGTATGCCGCTTGGCGTGCCGTCAAGCTGGGATACGGCGAGTCGGGCTTCGTCCACCTCGATCAGGATTTTCGCGGCGTGCCCGTAAAACATCCGGCCAGCTTCCGTGAGACTGAGCCTGCGCGTCGTGCGGTGGAAGAGACGGGCGCCGAGATCCTGTTCGAGGTCGCCGATCTGGCGCGACACCGAAGATGGCGCGACCCCGAGCTGCCGGCCCGCCGCGGAGAAGCTGCCGGCCTCGACGACGCGGGCAAAGACCCGCATGCCTGCGACGCTGTCCATGGAGGCCTCTTATCCTTTGCGAGATGAGCACGAAAAGCTACACCACTTTCCGAGAATCCGCAAAAGCGACGGGACGCTTTTCGAGCACCCGGCGTCGTTGCAGAATTGGCGACGGACTCCGCGAAAGCCAACCGCAGCTGTGCGATGCAAACGACGGACAGCCGGCTCGACGCCCGGGCTCCAGGACACCCGGGAAGGAAACTGCGCCTGGGCCTGCCGCCGCTGGCGCTTGTGCACCTGATCGGCCTGACCCTCGGCTGGGGCCTCACCTGGCCCATAATGAAGATCGGTCTCAACGAGATCCCGCCGCTTGCATTCCGCGCGATCGTGACGCCGCTCGGTGCGCTTGCGCTGGTGGCGGTCACCCTGGCCACCCGAGAGCGGCTCGGGGTCCCTCGAGGGCGATGGGGAGCGCTCGCGCTGGCCTCGTCCTTCAACATGATCGGCTGGTTCGTGTTCATGGCCTTCGGCCTTGCCATCCTGAGGTCCGGGGAAGCGGCGATCATGGCCTACACCATGCCCGTGTGGGCGGCGATCCTGAGCTATTTCGTCCTCGGTGAGCGGCTGACCCATCGCCTTCTGGCAGGCCTCGTCCTGGGCCTTGCCGGGATTGGAATACTCACCCTCGACGGATTCGGATCGTTCCGAGCGGCGCCGCTCGGCGTCGCGTTCATGTTGCTTGCGGCTCTGTCGTGGGCCTCCGGCACGGTGGTTCAGAAGCGGGTGGATTGGCGCATGCCGGTGATAGCCGTGACGGCCTGGCAGCTCGCGATCGCAACCCCGCCAATGATACTGGCGGGCGTCCTTCTCGACGATCCCGACCTGACGACGGTCAGCGTCGCGGCCTGGTTCGCGGTCACGTACACCGTTGTGGTCGCGACGGCGTATTGTTTCTATGCGTGGTTCAAGATCCTGAGCCTCGTCCCAGCGATGGTATCGGCGATCAGCGTCCTCGCGATTCCGGTTGTGGGGGTCGCCGGTGGCGGTATCGTTCTCGGTGAAGCGGTGGGTTGGCGCGAGCTCGTCGCGCTCGTGCTGGTTTGTGGCGCCTTGAGCCTGGTGCTGCTGCAGCGCGGCGATCGCCGCGTCTGAGCGTGCGATGTCCCGGTTCCTGATCATCCTCGGTTCGGTGCTGGTCGCCGCGGGCCTTCTCTGGCCCGTGCTCCAGAAGCTGGGCCTAGGGCGGCTGCCCGGAGACATCGTGGTGGAGAGGGAGAATTTTCGGATCTACTTTCCGTTTGGCACGTCCCTGCTGATCAGCGTCATCCTCAGCGTCGCGCTTTGGCTCCTCCACCGATGAACGCGGCGCGCGAGAACCTGCCTAGCCGCGACCGAACGCATCGCGGAACCGGCGCTCGCCAATGTCGCAAGCCGGCGCCCGGGTGTCGGCCGAATGCTGGCTGAGCCAGACCAGGCCGCTCCCCGGCCTCGCCGGTGAGTTCACCGGAGCCTTTCCGGCGATCTCCAGGATCAGCTTGCGTCGGATCGCGGCCCCGAAATCGCCAAAGCCGTGCGCGGTGACGATGAAGGCGCCGGGCCCGCCGATCACACAGTTGGCGTAGTAGCGGTCGAGGTCGGCCAGACCGGGAAGTCCGAACCGGTTCGGCCTCTCGTTGATGACCGGCAGACCATTGATGGTGATCCCGGCGGCGACGGCCAGATCCCGCGCAAGATTGACGAGCAAGCCGGCGTTGTTGGGGCCATCTCCGGACACGTCGATGACCTGGCGAAAGCCGGCGAAGTCATTGCTCGACAGAAGCACCGATGCAAACCGGAGGGCGGCGCTGATCGAGGTCTTGCTCGCGTTGACGGTGAGTCGCGCGGCGTCGAGCTCCGCGGCGAAGGCGCGCGCGGTCCTCCTGTCGTGGATGATTCGCCAGTCGACGACCGCCTGTTGCAGATCCTCGCCGCCCCACTCCACGTAGGCCACGGCGATCCGGCCCAATATGCCGGCCTGTATAGCGGTAATCACCCGCTCGTCCGTGAGTGCGGCGATGTATCCCCTTCGCTGCAGCCGGGCTTCGGCTTCGTCGATGCTGCCGGAGATATCCACCGCAAGAACGAGCTCGAGATCCACTGCCTCCTGGGCGACAGCGGGTGCGCCCACCGGGCTTGTCGCGATGATCAACATCAGCGAGCAGGCTGCCGCGAGCATCGCTCGTCCGGCAGATCGGCACCGTAGCCTGGCAGTGAAAGGCGAGTCTGACCTCACTCGGGGCCCTCGGGTGACTGAGGCCCCAATTTCGAGGCTTTTCACCGTCTGCGCAAGACCCGGAGCACAGCCGCAACGCCGCGACGTCGGCGTCGGGCCCGGTAGGCAGGTCCCAGCTATCCCCCGGCGATGACGCCGAAAGTAATGGCGATCAAGAAGCCGAAGACGGCTGCTACAAGGACGACCGAAGCGGCCCTCTCGATCTTCTCACGCATACCGGCCCCCGCGCGCGATTGTGACGACCAAGCGGGCCAGGGGTCCGCGTGATTATGCACAATGGACTCTGCGCCATTGCATGCTCTTAGGGATGAGCCGACCCCGAACTCGCGCAGCACCCGCCTGTCGCGGTGTGAGCGTGGGCAGGTGGCGGCTCAGGTCCCAGCCTGACCGCCGAGCACGTGACATCGAACGCGACGATCCGTGGTATAGTCCCGACATGCTACGGCATCCGTGGTTCGAGCCTTTGCATCGTCGGATTCTGACCACCGCGATATGCGTGGGCGGTGTCGTTTTCGAGCTCAGCTACGAACCCGACGGAATATTTCTGCTGATATTCCTCGCCCTCACCGGCTACGCCGTCTGGGGCTTCTTTATATCGGGCCATTACCGGGTCGAAGACCGCGCAGACCAGGCCCACGATCAATCCCACCAGGCAGGGCGCCGCGATGAGATCGATGATGGCGCCGCCTCCGGATCCCAGGATGACACCGAGGGCCATCCAGATGCCCAAGGCCCTGGCTCCGGTCAGGCTGGCTCCGAACGTCCGTAGCATGGCGGCAGGGAGCGTATTCACGGTCGGCGTGACGATCGGCGCTGCGCTTTACAGGCTTGCCGGACTCTGTTGCGGGACACGGTTCCGGCCGAGCACCCAGTCTGTGACCAGATCGGCGGCATAAGCGGCGGCACCGCATGACGGGCATTCGAAGGTGAGGCTCAGCCGTCCCGTTCGGAAGCCATGACCGCACTTGCAAATGACGTCATAGCCGTTGTCGGTTTCATTAACGATGCGCATGCCTGCCGCCTGTAAGAGAGTTGATATGGCGACCTCAAAATATTCGTAGAAGAAAGTAAGTGCCATTTCTTGAACGAATTACCACGAAGGGAACACCTGATAGAGAATAAATTCTAGCAATATGAATAGTTACTTGATAACGAGAAAGGGGCAGGCTGAATTATTACTCTTAATTCAATTGGGCGCATCGTTAACCCCGTTGCGTCACTCCGAACCCGCCCCCAGGGCATATTTCTTTTGCGCCAAGCCCTATCGCTTTCGCATCGGACCACGGCGCCTTTCGCCGTTTAGCCTATCGCGTCGATGATTTCCGGGGGTCGCATGGGATGGCGATGGACGCGACGAAGATGGATCCGGAGGAGCTGAACGTCAGCCCCTATCTCCTGAGGCCGTTACGGAGCCTGGCGGACGTGGTGCGGGCGCGCGAGGGGACCTCTTGCGACACCCAGCGCGAACCGCCTGGCAACGTGCTGATCTTCAAGCCACGACGGCGGCGCATCAGCGGTGGCGGCGATGTTCGCGGGCCGTTCTTCTCCTAGAGCCCGGCAAAGCGGCGCATCATTTTGCTTACGCCGGGAGCCGAAGCGACGAGCGGGTTGCCACTGTATAAGCCTCCGTTTGCCAGGAAGTCGCTCGTCCAGCCGCCCGCCTCGCGCACCAGGGCGATGCCGGCAAGACAGTCCCAGGAATTGATATGGGGCTCGTAGTAGCCGATGAGCCGCCCGGCGGCTACGTAGGCCAGCATCAAAGCACCGGACCCGTTGCGGAAATACATCCCCCCGGCCCCGAGCAGGGCCGAGGCGAATGAGATCACCTCCGCGGGGTCCGAGCGGTGCGAGAAGCCCATGCCCACCGAGCCGTCGGCGACATTCGTCGCCGAGCTGACACTGAGGCGCTTTCCATCGAGCCACGCTCCCGCGCCCCGCGCGGCGCCGTAGATGTTGCCGGCGCACGGGTCCGCGACTACGCCCAGAGCGACTTCCTCGCGCCAGGCATAGGCGATGGATACCGACCATGCCGGGATCCCCGTGAGAAAACACGCCGTTCCGTCAATTGGGTCGACGACCCATATCCCGGAGCGCGAATCACGGCTGGCTTCGGTCAATCCGCTTTCCTCGCCCAGGAAGTCATCATTCGGAAACGAGGACCCGAGCCGGTCGCGTATGAGCGCTTCAACCTCGCGGTCGGCCGCGCTTACAATGTCCTGGACGCCCTTGCTTTCCGCTGTGAGGCGATCTCTGTTGCGGAAGTGTTCGAGCGCGAGCTCGCCGGCCTCCCTGGCTATCTCTTGGGCCGCGTTGTAGCGGGTGGCAATGTGTTCGGCAGGTTCGCTCATTCGGAATTCCCGGGTTCGGCTCGGTCAGGGCACTCCACCTGCTGGTTGCAGGGGAATGACAACGTGACGAGATAGGCCAAACACGTTGGTAAGGCAAAAAATGTTACACTTCATTGACAGCTGTGTTAGATAAATGCCGCCCAACAGACCCGCCGGGCGCGTAAGGAACAAATTGTAATACGGGAGAACCGGCCATAGGCGGGACCGAAATCCTACTGAACATCGCCGGGGGCGTTGCACTCCTGCTTTGGGGTATACGGATGGTGCGCACGGGTGTCACCCGTGCGTTTGGCGCCGCGCTCCGGCGGTATCTGGCAAACAGCACGCGGAACAGGTTCGCCGGGTTTGGCGTCGGTCTCGGCGTGACCGGCTTGCTGCAGAGCAGCACGGCCACGGCGCTCATCATCTCGTCCTTCGCCAGCCGCGCACTCATTCCGGCGGCGGCCGCCTTTGCCGTCATGCTCGGAGCGGATGTCGGAACGACCCTCGTGGCGCAGGTTTTATCCTTTGATCTCAGCTCCTTGGTGCCCGTTCTTCTGATTGTAGGTGTAATCTCGTTCATGACCGCGAAGGTCGGTCGGAGGCGGCACCTGGGTCGCGCGGCGGTCGGTCTTGGTCTCATGCTGCTGTCTCTGCGGCTCATCGTCGGTGCATCCGAGCCCGTGCGCGAGTCGGCGGTGCTCGAGGCCATTATCACGCCTCTCAGCAACGAGCCCTGGCTGGCGCTCGTCATTGCCGCGGCAGTGGCGTGGCTCGCGCATTCGAGCCTGGCAATCGTGCTTCTTATCATGTCTTTGGCCGCCACTTCCGTCATACCGCTGATCCTGGCCTTCACGCTTGTCTTGGGCGCCAACATAGGTGGGGCGATCGCGCCCGTGGCCTTGACCTTTGGCGGCGACGCCCTGGCCCGGCGGGTGCCCGTCGGCAACCTGATCATGCGGCTCACGGGCGGATTGATCGCGCTTCCGTTGATCGGCGTCGTCGCCCCGCTGCTGGCGTCCGTCGAATCCGAGCCAGCGCGCCAGATCGCCAACTTCCACACGATGTTCAATCTGAGCCTCGCGATCGTGTTTCTGCCGCTCGTCGACCTGGTCTCCAGGCTTAGCGCGCTGCTCTTGCCTGGCACGGAGAAGGCGGACGACGCGACCCGTCCCCGTTACCTCGATCCGGCCGCTTTGGATATGCCCTCGGTGGCGCTTGGGAGCGCTGCTCGGGAGACTTTGCGCATGGGCGACACGGTGGAGC
>JBHICL010000134.1:0-7826 GCA_046759605.1 Alphaproteobacteria bacterium
TTGTCGTCGATGACGATCTTCATGCCGTATTTTTCGGCGGTATCGATCACGCCAATGCGCACGTCCTGAGAGAAGGGATCGTTCTCCATCGCCATGGCGATCTTGAGGCTCGACGGATCGCGCCCCTCCTCCCTCGCCTTCTCCGCCGCCAGGTCGATGGCGCTCGCGAGGTATTGCTCGGAGGTGGACAGCACCGCGAACAGATACTTGTAACCCTGGGTGAAGAGCGAGCGCGAGGCGCCGTTCCCTTCCACCATGGGTATGCCGTGCTTCTCGGTGACCGGCGCGATCGCCTTGGTGAGCCCCGAGCTGTACGGCCCCAGCAGCAACTTGACGCCGTCCTGACTGATCAGCCGTTCTGCAAGCTGGGCGCCGCGCGCCGGCGTCGATTCGTCGTCGTAGTAGATGATCCTGAGCTTCAGGTTCTTGTCGCCAACCTTGACGCCACCGCGCGCATTGATGTGCTCGACCGCGAGCTCGTAGCCGTTCTTGGTGTGCTCGCCATTGGTCGAGTACTTGCCGGTTATCGAAAGAGCCGCGCCGACAACCAGCTCGTCCTCAGCAAGCGCGGCCGACGACGCCACGAGGCTCAACGCAGCCGTCGCCGCCACCATTGTCAGTGTCTTCTTGATCATGAGATCGACAAACCTCCCTATCCAAAGGTCCTCGGCGCGCAGGGCGACCGAGGCCCGCTTCTACAGCCCTCGGTGCGATGTTAGCCGGAAATTCCCTCCTGGCCAAACCCGGGGTGCCGGGAGCCTCGACGAGAACACCGGAGAGGCCATGTGACGAGCCCGATGGCGATGGTTTCGAGGTCAGCCTGGCGCTAACATTGCCCGGTCGGCAATTGGAAGGCCTCGCGGCCGTCAACGCATGTGTCATCGAAGAAACGGGCCATGAAGCTGAGCCTCATTCAGATGAACGGCGCGCTCGGCCGGGAGAAGAACGTCGACAAGGCGTGCCGCCTCATCGCCGAGGCCGCGGTCTCCGAGAAGCCGGACCTGGTCGTTCTCCCGGAATTTTTCAACATGATGTACGCGTTTCAGTATCGCGACTACCGGTACATCGATTGGGCCGAACGGGACGACGGCCATACAATGAGCCGGATGCGCGAGAAGGCCCGGGAGCACGGCATTCATATCGTTGCCACGATCTTCGAGGAAGAGGCGGCGGGGGTGTACTACGATACCGCCATGATCATCGACCCCGACGGGGGAATTATCGGGAAGTACCGCAAGGTCCAGCCGGCCGCAGTACGAAGCCTTGAAAAGATCTATTTCCGATACGGCTCCTACTTCCCCGTGTTCAGCATCGGCGGTTGGCGGGTCGGCATCAACATCTGCTACGACACGGCCTTTCCGGAATCAGCGCGCTGCACGGCGATCAACGGGGCGGAGCTGATCGTGGCTCCCTTTGCCGCTCCCGAGAGAAACTGCTGGCGCGAGATGATGGTGACGCGCGCCTTCGAGAACGGGCTGTACTTCGCGCCGTGCAACAAGGTGGGCGAGGAAGGCGACTGGGTGTTTGCCGGCCGGAGCATGATCGTCGATCCGGCGGGAGAGGTGGTGGCCGAAGCGGACGACGCCACGGAGCAGATCATCTCGGCCACCCTCGACCGCGACGCGGTGTATCAGGCGAGGCGCGCGAGACCCGTCTTCCGGGATCGAAGACCCGAGCTCTACAAGCCGCTTTGCATGGCCTCGGAGGACATCCCGAGGATCGACTAACGACGGAAAAGTCGATACCAAGAGTGTAAGCCGCTGTGGGAGGTGCGCAGCCGTGAAGACGACCCCTGTCACGTCCGACGATCTCATGGCCTCGGTCCTGGCGGTCCCGCCGCTGGCCCGCCGCGCCGATCTCTCACTCAATCTGGAAGAGAATCGAAGGCTCGTCCGGCACATCGAGGAGGGCGGCGTGACGACGCTCATGTATGGCGGCAACGCCAACTTCTACAATCTGCCCCCGAGCGAATTCGCCGGCGCCGTGGAATTCCTCGCCGACACCGCCGACGCGGCGAGCTGGGTCATTCCGTCGGTGGGACCCGACTACGGCCGCATGATCGACCAGGCCGATACCCTGCGGGCCATGGACTTCCCCACCTGCATGGTCCTGCCCCTCGTCTCCCCGGCGACGCCCGAAGGCGTGAAGCGGGGCGTACGGCGGTTCGTCGACCGGTTCGGCAATCCCGTCATCCTCTACGTCAAGCAGGCGGGGTATCTGGGACCGGACGACATTGCGGAGCTGAGCGGCGATGGACTGGTCTGCGCCATCAAGTACGCGATCGTGCGCGACGACCCCGGGGAAGACGACTATCTGCGCGCGCTCGTGGACAAGGTGGACCGCAGCCGGGTGCTGAGCGGCATGGGCGAGCGTCCGGCCGTGGTCCATCTCCGTGATTTCGGGCTCGCGAGCTTCACCTCGGGCTCGGTGTGCGTGGCGCCCCACGCCGCCACGCGCATGCTGGCCGCGCTCAAGTCACGTGATTACGCGCGCGCCGAAGCTCTGCGGGCCGCCTTCCTGCCGCTGGAGGATTGCCGGGACGCGATCGACGCCGTCCGCGTCCTGCACGCCGCCGTCGATCTCGCGGGGATAGCCGACATGGGGCCGGTCCTGCCGCTCCTCCACGACCTCGAGGAGGAGCACCGGCCACGGGTCGCCCGCGCCGCGCGGGACCTGCTCCGCTTCGACCAGGAACAGCGCTGAGCCACCTCGATATGGCGCGGTGCCGCCATCGCGTCGGCTTGAAATCACGCCCCCCACCCCATAGAGTCGAAACAAGAGGTTCGGTTGGAACCCAAGGGCCTTGGCCAGAGCCATTTACGAGAGGGAGACGGGGCGAGGCGCTTCTACGTGCCCCGGTGCTGCGTGGCGAGGCGGACATTCTGAAATAGCGATTCTGACTCTCCGCAAGTCACGGAGTTGAGCCGGGGCTCAAGCGGCGTTTCTCGATCGAGGTACGTTGCAGAGTGGTGCGCCCCGGCGACGACGGTGACAGAGAGATCGCACCCGGCCCGTGGGGTGACGGGCGCCCGTCGGTGCTCGAGCAGTGAGAGCCATGTCCGACGCGGACAGGACCGGCATCCGCGCGCCCGTAGCTGTCCCCTCCGATCGAGCCAACGCATCACCAAGGAGGATGGAACATGAGACGCTTGCTAATCGCCGTGCTGTGCAGCATCGGCCTTGTTGCCGTACTTGCCGACGGCGCGGCCGCCAGAACTTTGAAGCTCGGGACCGTCTTTCCCGAGGATCAGCCCGACAGCAGAGGAGCCGTGCTGTTCAAGCAACTGGTCGAAGAGGCCAGCGGCGGTGAACTCGAGATCGAGGTCTTCCCCAACAGCCAGCTGGGAGGACCGAAGGAGATGTTCTCCCAGATGCAGCTTGGCGCCCTCGAGATGGGCTACTGGGGCATCAACACCCTTGCCTGGATCAAGGGCGGAGAGGCATTCGAGATCACCGCGATCCCGTTCCTCTACAAGAGCTACGACGACATGAGGCGGGTATTATTGTCGGATCGGTTCAAGCCCATCATAGAGGAGGCCGAGAGGGACACCGGCATCAAGATCATCAACATCCATGGTGATACACCCCCAAGAGGCCTGACCACGAAGGATCGGCCGGTCTGGTCGGCCGAGGACTTCAAAGGCCTCAAGATCCGGACCGCGGCGAGCCCGACCGTGCTGGCCGCCATGGAAAAGCTCGGCGCGCTACCGCAACAGGTACCGTTCTCCGAGCTGTACCTGGCCCTCAAGACCGGAGTGGTCGATGCCCAGGAGAACGGATCGATCACCGTCAAGACCAAGAGCCTCTATGAGGTTCAGGGTTACTACATGATCACGGACTACATCCGTGACATTGCAACGTTCTACGTCGCAGCGGACGTTTGGAATGACCTTACCGATGAGGAGAAGAAGATCCTTTATGACGCCTCGGAGGAGGCGGGGGACTATGTGACGGAGCTGGTCAAGCTGGAGATTCAACAATCCATCGACTTCCTGTCCACGCAGATGAAGGTGATCATACCCGACAACCAATCCATTCGGGAGGCTCTGGAGGGCGTTTTCGAGCCCATCTTCGAGGGCAAGAAATGGCCAGAGGGACTCCTGCAGGAAGTCCGCGACATGCAGAAGTGACAAGATACCAGGTGATGTACTCTACTGAAACCGAGGAGGGGACCTCCCCTCCTCCGGTTTTGTCTCTGGCGCCCGCTCGTCGATGATCGCAATCCTGTTCATCCTCCTTTTTGTTTTGGTCGGCCTAGGTTTCGAGATCTGGGCGGCAATGGCCATCAGTGCGGTTCTCTATATGTTGATCCGCGGAGACATTGTCCTCGATCTCATCGCGTCGACCATGGTTTCCGGCGTGGATCACTTTTCGCTGGTGGCAATCCCGTTTTTCATGCTTGTCGGCGAGGTGATGAACGCCTCGGGGATAACCAGAAAACTGGCCGACTTCGTGCATTTCTTCGTTGGCAGGCTGCGGGGTGGACTGGCCTATGTATCGGTCATCGTCAACATGATCGCTGCCGGCGTTTCGGGATCGGCCGTCGCCGACGCCTCCGCGGTCTCCTCCGTCATGCTGCCGGTTATGGAGAAGAAGGGGTATGACAAGCCGTTCTCGGCCGCCATCAATGGGGCGGCCGCCGTTGTCGGTCCGATCATCCCACCCAGTATTCCGATGGTCTTCATAGGCGTCATCAGCGGTATCTCGATCGGCAAGCTGTTCCTCGGCGGCATCGTGCCCGGATTCCTGATGGGATTCTCTCTGTTGATTTTTGTGTTCTTTATCTCGCGCCGAAGGAACTACCCGACCGAGGACGTATCCGTTAGCTTGAGGGCTTTCGCCCGGCTTTTTCGGGACGCCGTCTTCGCTCTGATCGCGCCACTCATTATCGTCTTCGGCATCATATTTGGCGTGGTTACCATCGTCGAGGTGTCCATTCTGGCAGCCGGCTATGTGCTGTTCATAGCGACGTGCGTTTACCGGACCCTCTCTTTTCGCGATGTCCTGAAGATCTTTGCCAAGGCAGCCGTATTTTCGACCATCATCATGATCATCTTCGCTTCGGTTGGCATCTACTCGTATGTCGTGGCCTTGGAGCAGCTTGGACCAAAGTTGGCTGGGTTGTTCGTTTCGCTAAATCTTGGCAAATATACGTTTCTCCTGGCGGCGAATGTCTTTTTTCTGTCCATGGGTCTCATCATCGATGCGGTCCCCGTAATGCTCATTTTCTTCCCGGTGCTCCTGCCCATTGCCATCGAGCTGGGCATAGATCCCACGCATTTCGGGGTCGTCGTCGTGATCAACCTGGTGATCGGACTGCTCACCCCGCCGATCGGCGCGCTGCTGTTCCTCGAGGCGAAGATCGCCGACATAAGTTTCGCTGCACTGAACCGAGCGGTGTGGCCGATGACCCTTACACTCCTGATCGTGCTCGTTCTGGCGACGTATTTTCCACCTCTGGTAACCTATATCCCCAACCTTCTTCTGGGTCCGTGAGCGCGGGCGATGGGAAAGGCTCTCGACAGGGCAACAGACATTCTGGGCCTGGTCGCGGGAGCCCTCTTCGTTCTTCTCTTTCTCGCAAACGTCTTCAACATCACCGCGAGGTATGTATTTGCCGTGAGTTACATTTGGATTCCGGACCTGTCGCGAATTCTTTTTATCTGGATGATCTTCCTCGGGGCCACGGCGGCGTACATGAAGGGACAGCATCTCATCATCGACGTGCTTCGGGAGAGATTTCAAAGGAGGCATTCGCGAGTAAGCGACTGGGCGATCCGCCTTACAATGGCCGCGTTTCTGACGCTTCTCATCGTCAAGGGCGCCCGGATCACGTCGGCCCGGATGAACATCCCCTACGACGCCTGGGACGCCGTGCCCACCGCCGTCGCTTACGCGGCCGTGCCGGTGGCCGCCACGATCATGTTGTTGGCGACGGCGCTCCGACTGGTGGCGGACCTGAAGGCGTCGCGCGACACCGAGGAAGCCGACGCCTCCGAGGAATCGGGCGCGGAGGGCTCGTAGCCGCCCCTCGCCCGTCCTCCACGATCAGGATTGCTTTCCGGCTTGCGGCAAACGCGGCATCTCGAATGGACATGCCGCTTCGTAGGCGCGACTCGCCCTGAGCACCAGGTCTTCGCGATATCTCGGGCCGACAATCTGAATCGCGGCCGGGAGACCTTCCCCCGTCAGACCGCAGGGAACGCTGGCCGCGGGCTGTTGCGTGAAATTGAAGGGATAGGTGAACGGGCTCCAGTCCAGCCACCGAGTCATACCGGCACCGGGCGGATACTCGACGCCTGCCTCGAAGGCCGCGAGCGGCAGCTGCGGCGAGATCAAAAGATCATAGTCTTCGTGAAACAGGCTCATGTGCCCGCCCAGGCTCGCGCGCTCAGCTTCGGCCTCGAGAAGGTCTCGCACCCCGAAGCTTCGGCCGGCCTCTGCCATTTCGGCGAGCCCCGGATCGAGCAACGCGCGTTGCGCTTCCGACATGCCGTCGATCAGGACCGTGAAACGGACGGTGAAGTAGACCTCGAACGCATGACGCGGGTTCTCGAAGCCCGGGTCGACTTCGTCCACCCTCGCCCCGAGTTCCTCGAAGACCTTCGCCGCGGCTTCCGCAAGACCTGCGATCTCGGGATCAACCTCCGCATAGCCGAAGTTGCGGCTGAACGCGATGCGCAGGTCGCCCACGCCGTCCTCGAGCCCGGTTCGATAATCCCGGCGGTCGTAGGGCAGGGCCAGCCAGTCCCGTGCGTCCGGCTCGGCCATCACCGTGAGCATGAGCGCCGCGTCGGCCACCGTCCGCGTAATCGGTCCGGGATGGGTGATCGTCCCGGGCATGGGTGCGGGGTAGAGCGGCACGCGGCCAAACGTCGCTTTGAGGCCATACACCCCGCAAAACGCGGCCGGTATCCGTATGGACCCGCCGCCGTCGCCGCCCGCGTGGAGCATTCCCATGCCCGTGGCCGCGGCGGCGGCCGCGCCGCCGCTGCTGCCGCCGGGGGTTCGCTCGGTGTTCCAGGGATTGCGGGTAATCCCGGTGAGAGGGCTGTCCGTGACCCCTTTCCAACCAAACTCGGGCGTCGTGGTCTTGCCCACAAGGACCGCCCCGTGCTCGCGCATGCGGGCCACCGCGGCGGCGTCCTCATCCCAGGGGCCTTCCTCGGAGCTCGTTCGCGAGCCCCGCCGCGTCGGCCAGCCCTTCGTCACCATCGTGTCCTTGATCGTCGTTGGAACACCGTCCACGAGCCCCTTGGGCCGACCCTCTTGCCAGCGCGTCTCCGACTCCCGGGCGGACGCAATCGCCCCATCCTCGTCGAGGACGCAGAACGCGTTCAGCGCCTCGTTCGAGACGGCGATGCGATCGAGAACGGCACGGGCGACCTCGACCGGAGACAGCGATCTCGAGCGATAGCTGGTAACGAGCTCGGTCGCAGACATCATGGCAATATCCCGAGGCACCTGTCGGCCGTCCCCTCCGCTATGGAAAACACCCTTGCATCATCGCCCCCCGGTCACGTCGAGCACCGCACCGGTGATGTAGGACGCCTCGTCTGAAACCAGCCACAGAACCGCCGCCGCCACTTCCTCCGCGGCGGCCGCGCGGGCGCCAAGCGGTACCGTTCCGGCGACCTCCTCGAACCTCTTACGGGAGCCCGCGTGTATCTCGGTATCGATGAGGCCTGGGCGAACCGCGTTCACCCGTATGCCCAGCGGGCCCACCTCCTTGGCCAGACCGACCGTGAACGTGTCGATCGCACCCTTGGATGCCGCGTACGCCACCAGATTGGGGAGATGGCCGAGCCTCGCGCCGATCGAGGAGA
>JBHICL010000135.1:0-7826 GCA_046759605.1 Alphaproteobacteria bacterium
GAACCGTAGAAATACTGAGCAATCGAATATCCATCGTGTGCGGAAAGGCAGATCAGCGCGAGACCCTCTGGATCCCGCGCTTGATAGCGCCGGAGCCCCGCCGTGAAGCGTGCCTGCGCCTGGACGTAGGTCTCAAAGCTGGCTTCGAGAGCTTCCTCGTCCGGGAAGCATTCCTCGGTGTTGACAGCGCAATAGGCAGCTCCGCCGACCAGATAGAGAGCAATACCGACACCCGCCGCAGCGCCCGACAGGGCGACGGTGGAGCTTCCATCGCTCACAGTGGTCTGGCAACTGGACCCGGAGGTCACGAGCCACACCACCAATAAACCGAGGCGCAATGCGCGCGGCAATCTTGGACGTTCCCCGGCGCTCGGCACGATGCGGTTCCTTCCTTGTCCAAGCGAATCTACTAGGAGATGGAAGCCGCGTAACTTCAGTTTTGATGAGATGGCGGCTCCCGCCAGGCCTTCACACGGGGTCGTTCCTGATTATGAAGGCTGGGGAGTCATCGCTCAGACCTTAGATCTAAACGCTTCAAGCCGTTCTAGATACCAGTCGGGGAAACCGAAATTACGCGCGGGAACGATAATCCGGTCCAGATATTCTTCTGTAGCGTGCGCCGGCCCTGTTTCGGGAGAGATATAACAAAGCGCCGGTAACAGAGTGCCGTCCAGCTTCTCGCAAAGAACGGCTTCTGGATAGTAGGTCGCTCCTAACTCGTCATGAACGTAGCGGCCATAGAGACGCTCCAGCTCGTCATGTGTTCCGGTAGCCAGGATACCGTAGACGCAATGCTGATCAGAGCGTACCAGATTGGCGAGTGGACGGATTTGAATATCGAACCCGTGCAACCTCGCGACGTGGACTTGGCTCGGGATGTAATCGACCTTTTTCAGTACATCGAGGTTGATATTGGATCCGTAGAAAAAGGTCCAAACGGTGGCTTGTGGCATTTCTTACCTCCCACGTCCGTATCATCGGACTATCACGGAGTCTTTCGAAGTGGGGACCTCGCGGCCCTAGAGCAACTGTCCGGCGAGCACCGCGGCGAGCACGACCAGACCGAAATCGCGGTTGGCCTTGAACTTGGCGAGACAGTCGGCCGGGTCGTCGAAACGCACCTTGAGCGTCTGCCACGCCAGGTGCCCGGCCGCAAGCGCGAAGATCGCATAAAACGGCCACGCCAACCCGGCGAGATGGGCAGTGAGGACAAGCAGCAGGATCGCCACGCCATAGAAGCCGGCGATCCAGGGACGACTGCGGTCGCCGAGCAGGAGCGCCGTGGACTTCACGCCCACCAGCGCATCGTCTTCCTTGTCCTGGTGCGCATAGATCGTGTCGTAGCCGAGGGTCCAGAAGAAGCCGGCGGCATAGAGGGCGAGAGCCGGTGGGTCGAGGCTTCCGCGGATCGCCACCCAGCCGAGAAGCGCACCCCAGTTGAACGTAAGGCCGAGAAACGCCTGGGGCCAATAAGTGATGCGCTTCATCAGCGGATAGGGGAAGACGAGCGCCAGGCTGAGTGCGCCCACGGCCACGGCGGCGGCGTTGAACCGCAACAGGATGAGGAGGCCCGCGGTCAAGAGCGCCACGAGGAAGACCAGGGCCCGGGGCACGGAGACCGCCCCCGACGGGATGGGCCGGTCACGGGTGCGCGCCACGCGGGCGTCGTAGTCGCGGTCGAGAATGTCGTTGACGACGCATCCGGCCCCGCGCATCACGATGGCGCCGATACCGAAAAGCGCCATGGCTCGCCCATCGGGCCAGCCGCCGCTCTCGGCCGTCGCGGCGAGAGCTATGGCCCACCAGCCTGGCAGCAGCAGCAGCCACGTTCCGATCGGCCGGTCGAGGCGGGCCAGGCGCAGGTAGGGCCGCGCCGGCTGCGGCGCGTACCGGTCGATCCAGTTGCCGCGCGGGATGTCGCTTGCGCGGCCCGACGCGGGCGCGCTGTTATGCTTCCTGGGAGCCGCCGGCTCGGACATGGCGCCCAATGTGCGCGCCGGGGCGCCGGACCGCAAGCGGTGCGTTTTGAGCTGAACCATGGCGATGCCCACGACGAAACCGAGGATACGCCTGTACGTGTCGTACGATCTGGGGGCGGGCGCCGCGGTGGGTCTGGACCGCGCGCAGACCCACTACGTCCGCACGGTCATGCGCGCGTCCCTGGGGGATCGGGTCGCGCTCTTCAACGGCCGCGACGGCGAATGGCTCGCGGAAATCGAGGGATTGGGCAAGGGCCGGTGCTCGCTGGGCGTACGGGAACGGCGGCGGGCGCAGAGGAGTGAGCCGGACCTGTGGCTGGCGTTCGCGCCGGTGAAAGGCGCGCGGCTCGATTTCATTGCCCAGAAAGCCACCGAGCTCGGTGTCTCGCGCCTCATGCCGGTGAAGACCGAGCGCACCCAGGTCGCGCGGGTAAACGTGGACCGGCTCCGCGCCAACGCCGTCGAAGCGGCGGAGCAGAGCGAACGCCTCTCCGTGCCGCGGGTCGAGAGCCCGGTGGTCCTTCGGGACCTGCTTGCCGAGTGGCCGGAGAACCGGCGGCTCCTGCTGGCGGACGAAAGCGGCGGCGGGGCGCCGATCGGCGCGGCAGTGGCGACGGCCGGCGAAGGGAAGACATGGGGTGTGCTGGTCGGCCCCGAGGGCGGATTTTCCGCCGGCGAGCTTGACCGGCTCCGGCCGATGCCGTTTGTTACGCCGGTCGGCCTGGGCCCGCGGGTGCTGCGGTCGGACACGGCCGCGCTGGCGGCGCTCGCTGTCCTCCAGGCCGTGGCCGGCGATTGGCGGGCCGGCCGTACCTAGCTAGGACAAACCGGCGGAAGGGTCCATGGACGCGGTAGGAGAGCAAGACGAAGTACCTGTCGAAAGCAAGGCACAACTGATCGAGGATCTCGAGGCCGGCTGCAGGCCGCGCGAGGAATGGCGGATCGGCACAGAGCACGAGAAATTCGCCTTGCGGCTGAACGATTACGCGCCACTCGCCTACGAAGGCAACCCGGGCATCCGTGAGCTGCTGTCGGCGATGCAGCGCTTTGGTTGGGAGCCCGTGAGCGAGAACGGCAACGTCATCGCGCTCAGGCATGACGCCGGTGGCTCTATTACCCTCGAGCCCGGCGGGCAGGTCGAGCTGTCGGGCGCCAAGCTTCGGACCATCCACCAGACCTGCGACGAGGTCCAGGAGCACCTGCGCCAGGCCCGCGAGGTGGGGCGCGAGCTTGGCATCATCATGATCGGCATCGGTTTTCAACCGAAGGCGAGGCGCGAGGACATCGGCTGGATGCCCAAGGCCCGCTACGACATCATGCGCCGCTACATGCCCATGAAAGGCGATCTGGGACTCGACATGATGCTGCGCACCTCGACGGTGCAAGCAAACCTGGACTTCGCCGACGAGGCCGACATGGCGCGCAAGGTGCGGATCGGCATGGCGCTGCAGCCCGTGGCAACGGCGATGTTCGCCAACTCCCCCTTCCTCGAGGGCCGCCCCACGGGCCATCTGAGCTATCGCAGCCATTGCTGGACCGATACGGACCCGGACCGCTGCGGCATCCTCGACTTCGTGTTCGAGAACGGCTTCGGATTCGAGCGCTACGTCGACTGGATACTCGACGTGCCCATGTATTTCGTTACTCGGGACGGCAGGTACATCGACGCCGCGGGCCAGTCGTTCCGTGACTTTCTCGACGGCAGGTTGCCGGCGTTGCCGGGCGAGCGCCCCACCATGGGGGACTGGGCCGACCACCTGACCACGGTCTTCCCCGAGGTGCGCGTCAAACGCTATATCGAGATGCGCGGCGCCGACGGCGGGCCGTGGCGTCGGCTGTGCGCGCTTCCGGCGCTATGGGTGGGTCTCCTCTACGCCGAGGCCGCGTTGGACGCGGCCTGGGAGCTGGTGCGCGACTGGACCTACGAGGAGGTCGCGGCGTTGCGCGACGCGGTAACGGTCAACGGGCTCGACGCTCAATTCCGGGGCAAGCCGATCCTGGAGATCGCCCGGCACGTCGTGTGCATCGCGCGCGAGGGCCTCAAGGCACGCGGTGAGAAGAACTTCTGGGACGAGGACGAGACGCTTCACCTGGCAACGCTGGAACAGATCGTCGACACCGGCATGACGCCGGCGGAGCACAAGCTGGCCGCCTTCCACGGACGCTGGGACGGCGACATCGACCGCGCCTTCGAAGAGTACGCGTACTAGGGAAGCGTACTGTACGTACGTACAGTACGCTAGACCGAGGTGCCGCCAACGGTGAGCGACTCGAGCAGCATGGTCGGCTGGCCGACGCCAACGGGGACGCCTTGGCCGTCCTTGCCGCAGGTGCCGACGCCGGTGTCGAGGCGCGAGTCGTTGGCGATGAGCTTCACCCGCGTCAGCGCGTCCGGCCCGTTGCCGATGAGCGTCGCACCCTTGACTGGCGCGCCCAGCTTCCCGTCCTCGATAAGGTAAGCCTCGGTGCAGCTGAACACGAACTTGCCGGAGGTGATGTCCACCTGACCGCCGCCGAAGTTGACGGCGTAGATCCCGGACCGGGCGGCGGCGATCACCTCCGCGGGCTCAGCGCTTCCCGAAAGCATGTAGGTGTTGGTCATCCGCGGCATCGGGTGGTGCGCGTACGACTGGCGGCGCCCGTTGCCCGTGGGTGTCATGCCCATGAGCCGGGCGTTCATCCGGTCCTGCATGTAACCGGTCAGGATCCCGTCCTCGATCAGCGCCGTGTGCTCGGTGGGCGTGCCCTCGTCGTCGATGGTGAGGGAGCCGCGGCGGTCCCTGAGCGTTCCGTCGTCCACGACCGTCACCCCTGGAGCCGCCACGCGCTGCCCCATGAGGCCGGAGAACGCGGACGTCTTCTTGCGGTTGAAGTCGCCTTCGAGGCCGTGTCCCACGGCTTCGTGCAGAAGCACGCCTGGCCAGCCGGGGCCGAGGACGACCGGCATCTCGCCGGCCGGCGCGGGCACCGATTCCAGGTTGACCAGCGCCTGCCGCAGCGCTTCGTCCACCTGTGCCAGCCAGCGTTCGGGCTCGATCCACTGCGCGTAGGCCGCGCGCCCGCCGACCCCGTGGCTTCCCGACTCCATCCGCTCGCCCTCGCCGACGACGACGGAGACGTTGAGACGCACGAGCGGCCTGATGTCCGCCGCCCGCAGCCCGTCCGACCGTATGATCTGGACCGCCTGCCAGCTGCCGGCGAGGCTGGCGGTCACCTGCTTGACGCGGGGATCCTTGGCGCGAGCGTAGGCATCCACCTCGGCGAGCAGCTCCACCTTCTTTTCGAAGCCCGGCGCGCCCAGCGGGTTCACGTCATCGTAAAGGATGCGGTTGGTGCCGGGAGGGGCGACCGCCAGGACGCCGCCGTGGCCGCGGCTCACAGCCTTGACCGTTTCGGCGGCCCGCCGGATCGCCTGCTCGCTGAGCTCCGATGAATGGGCATAGCCCGTGGCTTCGCCCGCGACGGCGCGGAGGCCGAAGCCCTGTGCCGTATCGAAGTTCGCGCTACGCACGCGGCCGTCGTCGAACAGGATGCTCTCCGACTGCCGGTATTCGAGGAACAGCTCGCCGTCGTCGCTGCCCCGGAGCGCGTCCTCGACGGTGCCCTCGACCGTGGCGCGGTTCATGCCGGTGCGTGTGAAGAAGAGATCGTCCGTGGCGGCGATGTCGGACATGGATCGGAACTCCTCGAAGGCGATTGAGCATGGGTTCACAGTCGAATATGGGCCATCACGGAGGTTTTGTCAGCCGGCGGTGATGAAATCGCCTTGACCTTTGCCGGCGCGCAAGGATGCGACAAGGTGTCTCAACACGCGCGCACACCTGGGACGGCCTTGTTGTTGCGGCTTACGGTGGTGTAGTTTCGAGCCGCCTTCGAGTCTCGAAGACTGGCGCGCGCCGTATTGGGGGGGACGCGGTAGCGGAGTGCCCATAGAGACCATCCAAAGGCTTTTGGTGGCGCTCGCCGCGACCGTGCTTGCCGCGCCGGCGGCGCTTGCTCAGCAGCCGCACAAGTGGCAGCTCGGCGTGCAGGACGCCGCCACGCCGGTGATGCGGGAAATGGATGCCTTCCACGACCTTCTGCTCGTGATCGTCACCGCGATCGCCGTGCTCGTTCTCACGCTGCTCCTCTACGTCATATGGCGCTTCAGGTCGGGGCGTAACCCGACGCCGTCGGGGACGACCCACAATACGCTGATCGAGGTGCTCTGGACCGCCGTGCCCGTGCTGATCCTCGTGTTCATCGCCATACCTTCGCTCCGGCTCCTGTTCTTTACCGACGAGGTGGCCGACGCCGACATGACCATCAAGGCGATCGGTCGCCAGTGGTACTGGACATACGAATACCCGGATCACGGCGACTTCGCCTTCGACGCGTTCATCGTGTCGGACGAGGACCTGTCGCCGGGGCAGCCGCGCCTTCTGGAGACGGACAACCGGGTAGTGGTGCCGGTGGGCAAGAAGATCCGGCTGATCACGACGTCGTCGGACGTACTGCACGCGTGGGCGGTGCCGGCGTTCGGCGTGAAGATCGATTCCGTGCCGGGGCGGCTTAACGAAACCTGGTTCCTGGTCGAGAAACCGGGCGTGTATTACGGACAGTGCTCCGAGCTCTGTGGCACCGGGCACGGCTTCATGCCGATCGCCGTCGAGGCAATGTCCGAGGCGCGGTTCGAGACCTGGGTCGAGGAAGCGAGGCAACGGTTCGCCGCCGCGGACGGGGACATCCTCGCGACACGTCCGGTCCGTGCGATCGAGACGCAGTTCCTGCGCTAGCGGGGAGCGGGGGAAAGCAACATGGCCGACGCTCATACCGAGTCCCGCGCCCACGAGCACGAGCACCATCCGACGGGGTGGCGACGGTTCCTCTACTCGACGAACCACAAAGACATCGGAACGATGTATCTCTGCCTCGCCCTCGTCGGGGGGGTGGTCGGCGGTGTGATCTCGCTCCTCATGCGCCTGGAGCTGCAGGATCCCGGTGCTCAGGTCCTGCTCGCCGCCGACGGAACGATCGATGGCCAGTTGTGGAACGTGATCATCACGGCGCACGGCCTGATCATGGTGTTCTTCGTGGTCATGCCGGCGCTCATAGGCGGGTTCGGCAACTGGATCGTGCCATTGATGATCGGCTCGCCGGACATGGCGTTCCCGCGCATGAACAACATCTCGTTCTGGCTGCTACCGCCGTCCTTCATCCTGCTGCTCGGCTCCGTCTTCGTGGGCACCGGCGCCGGCACCGGCTGGACCGTCTATCCCACATTGTCGTCGGCGATAGGCCACCCCAATGCGTCGGTCGACATGGCCATCTTCGCCTTGCACCTGGCCGGCGCCAGCTCGATTCTCGGCGCCATCAACTTCATCACCACGATCTTCAACATGCGGGCGCCCGGCATGTCGTTGCACCGGATGCCGCTTTTCGTCTGGGCGATCCTGGTGACCGCTTTCCTCCTGATCCTGGCTTTGCCGGTGCTCGCGGGCGCGATCACGATGTTGCTCACCGACCGCAACTTCGGCACCACCTTCTTCGAGCCGGCGGGCGGCGGTGATCCCTTACTGTTCCAGCACCTGTTCTGGTTCTTCGGCCACCCCGAGGTCTACATCATGATCCTGCCCGGCTTCGGGATCGTCTCACAGGTGGTCTCGACGTTCTCGCGCAAGCCCGTATTCGGTTATCTCGGCATGGCCTACGCCATGGTGTCGATCGGCTTTATCGGCTTCATCGTCTGGGCCCACCACATGTACACCGTCGGCCTCGATGTGAACACCCGGGCCTATTTCACGCTGGCGACGATGGTGATCGCGGTGCCCACGGGCATCAAGATCTTCTCCTGGATCGCCACCATGT
>JBHICL010000136.1:0-7785 GCA_046759605.1 Alphaproteobacteria bacterium
GACTGTGCAGCGACGGCTGGCGCACCAACTCCAGCATGAGAGCCGTCGCGTGTTGTGCCACGGAGTCCGTGCCGTACATGGGCACGTTCGTCACCACGATCCCGTGCTTCCTCGCCGCGTCCACATCGACCACGTCGTAGCCCGTCGCCAGTACGCCAATGTAGGCAAGGCCGGGAAGCTGCGCCAAAGTCTCCGCGCTCAGCGGTGTCTTGTTCGTGAGCACGGACCGGCAGCCACTCGCCCGCTCGATGATCGCGTCCTCTCGCGTCCGGTCATGCACCGACAACTCGCCCAGCTCCTCGAAGCCCGCCCACGAAATGTCACCCGGACTGAGCGCGTAGCCGTCCAATACGACGATTCTGTCCACCACTATGCACAAACTCCTCTGTGAGACCGCTGCAGGCACACGGCCTCGGCTGCCACCTGCGCACGTGATGCCTCAGAGGCTGGCCGGCGACACGATCCCATAGTGGCGCCCCGCCTGTTCCGGCGTCAGGTACTCGTTCTTCAGGTCGTCGAGCACGCGCTCGCGCGGCCGGTTGCCGGGGTCGCCGAAGCCGCCGCCGGTGGCGGTGACGACGCGGATGACCTCGTCCTTCTCGACGCGTAGGCCCTCGGGCGTGCTGCCGTAGCGCTCGACACTGCCGTCCTTCCGCAACACCTCGACGTAGTTGGGCGAGCCTTCCTTGCCGCCAGCGACGCCCCAGGGCAGGAACTTGTTGCGGCTCAAGATCGCCGTCAGGAAGGCCTCGTCGGCGACGACCCGATAATCCAGCACCTGGCCCTTGCCGCCGCGGAACATGCCGGCTCCACCGTCCTCGTTGTGGATCGCGAACTGATCGATGACGACGCCGTTGCGCATCTCGGCGATCTCGACCGGGATGTTGTAGGTCTCGCCGTCCATGACGCAGAACTGGCCTGTCTCCCCGTCCTTGTGCTGCGAAGCGCCCCAGCCGCCCTGCAGCGGCTCGTAGATCATCCAGAAGTCCCCGGTGTCCGGATGGTTGCCATAAATCTTGGTGGCGCAGATCGAGACCAAATGGCCGGCCGGTAGCCGGTCCGGCATGTGCGGCGCGAGCGCCTTCCAGGCCACGTCCGTGGCGAAGGAGAGTGCCTCGTAGTAGATCGAGATGGCGGCCGGGCGCTGGGCGCTGAAAATCGTGCCCTCCGGGCAGATCAGCCTGACCGGGCGGAACGTGCCGCCATTGACCGGGATCTCGGGGTTCGTGATCGCCTTGAAAATTAGGCGCGCCGCGCACAAGAGGCCGGTGTAGGACAGGTTGACCGGCCCCGGCGTCTGGGCGCAGCAGCCGGTGTAGTCGAACGTCACCCCATCATCGGCGATCGTCACCGCCACCTTGATCCTGAACGGGCCGTTGCCCATGCCGTCATCGTCGAGCCAGTCTTCGGCCTCGAATGTGCCCTTGGGAAGCTTGGCCAGCTCGAGGCGGACCATGCGCTCGCCATAGTCGAGCTGGTCCGCCACCGCGGCCCGGAACGTCGCGAGGCCATACTTGTCGATCAGGTCGGTGATGCGGCGGGCGCCCATGCGCGCGGCAGCGACGCCGGCCCACATGTCGCCGAGGGTCTGGTGGGGTAGACGGACGTTGGCGGCCAGCAGGTCAATCACGGCCTGGTCGGGCTCGCCGCGATTGAACAGCTTAATGTTGGGCAGCTGCAGGCCCTCCTGATAGATCTCCGTCGCGTCGGCCGATACCGAGCCAGGGTCCTTGCCGCCCAGCTCCGACCAGTGCGCCTTGTTGACGGTGAAGGCGACCAGCTCGTCGCCGTAGAACACCGGCATGATGATGGACACGTCGGACAGGTGCGTGCCGCCGCCGCCATAGGGGTCGTTGGTAAGGAAGACGTCGTCGGGCTGGATCTGGCCGTCGGGGCCGTGCTTGGCGATCACGCTCTCGACGCTCTTGTCGAGGGTGCCTATGAAACCGGGCACGCCGTTGCCCTGGGTGATCAGATTGCCCTCGCCGTCTGTCGCGCCGACAGCGAAATCCAGCACCTCGAAGATGAGCGAGCTCTGGGCCGTGCGCTGCAGGGTCGTGAACATCTCGTCGCCGGCGCCGACCAGCGCGTTTTTGATGATCTCGAGGGTGAACGGGTCCATCGGGTGCCTCCGCAGCGCTCACGCGCTCATATGCACTATCAGATTGCCGTAGTCGTCGGCGACCAGCCGCTTGCCCGGCGGCAGCAGCAGGGTGCTGGCCGGCTCTTCGACGATTGCGGGCCCGACGATCTCGGTGCCGGAGTCGAGGTACTCGCGCTCGTAGATCGCCGTCTCGTGGATGCCCTGCTCGTCGAAATCCACGGTGCGCCGGCCGCGCAGGGCGCGCTCGCGCGCGGGCCCGGTCGGCTGCATTTTGGGGAGCGTCGGTTTGTCGACTCGGCCGGTGACGGCGAGGTGGTAGTTGACGATTTCGACTTGGCGGTCGAGCCGGAACGTGTAGGCGCGCTCGTGGCCGTCATGGAAGCGCCCGACGGCCTCCTTGACCGCAGCGTCGTCGATGGCGCCGGCTGGGAAGTCGATCTTCACAGTATGCTCCTGACCGACATAGCGCATGTCGGCATAACGATGGGCGACGAGGCGCCCGGCGGCAATGCCCTCCTCGGCGAACTGGCGCTCCGCTTCATGCTCCATGTCGGCGAACGGTGCCGCCACGGTCGCGGGCTCGGCATCGTCCAGGCGCACGACCTTTGTGCGGATCAGGTCGCGGCGCAGGTCCGTCACCAGCATGCCCCAAGCCGAGAACACGGCCGCATTCACCGGGATGATGACCCGCGGCATGCGCAGCTCTTCGGCCAGAGCCACGGCGTGCATCGCCCCGCCGCCGCCGAACGCGACCAGCGCGAAGTCGCGCGAGTCGTGGCCCTTGTTGACGGAGACCCATTTGAGCGCGTTGACCATGTTGGCGTTGGCGATGCGAATGATCCCACGCGCTGCCGCCTCCGGCGTTACGTTCAGCCGTTCGGCGAGCCTCGTGATGGCGCGGCGCACGCCAGCCATGTCCGGCGTAATCTCGCCGCCCAGGAAGTAGTCTGGGTCGATCCGGCCCGTCATCAGGTGGGCGTCGGTCGTCGTCGGCTCGGTTCCGCCACGGCCGTAGGCCACCGGGCCCGGCTGGGCGCCGGCGCTCTTCGGTCCAACGTTCAGCTTGCCACCTTCGTCGATCCAAGCGATCGAGCCGCCGCCGTTGCCGATCTCGACCATGTCGATGACCGGGATCTGTATCGGGTAGCCGGCGTAGGTCCGCGTCTGCTCGATCTTGTATTCGGTCGTGATGCGCGGCTGCGGGCCCTGGACCAGGGCACACTTGGCGGTCGTCCCGCCGATGTCGAGCGACACCAGGTGGGGCTCGCCGATCAGCCGCCCCAGCTCGACAGCGCCGAGTACGCCACTCGCTGGCCCCGACTCCGCCATGATCAGCGGATTGGTCGAAGCAGCCTCGACGGTCGCAATTCCGCCGCTCGACTGCATGACGTAGAGCCGGGCCAGGAAATCGCGGCTGCGCAGCTCATGTTCGAGCGACGACAGATAGCGCTCCGCCGTCGGGTGCACATAGGCCGCCATGACGGCAGTCGAGGTGCGCTCGTACTCGCGCCACTCGCGCGTGATCTCGTGCGAGGCGACGACCGAGACCTCGGGCCACGCGGCCTTCAGCGCCGCCGCGGCCGCCGCCTCGTTCGCCGGGTTCGCGTAGGCGTGGAGGAAGCACACGGCGATCGCTTCGACGCCCTCGTCGCGGAAGCGCCCGACGATCGCCGGCAGGCCGTCAAGCTGCACGGGCCTCAAGACTTCGCCTTTGTAGGTTGTGCGCTCGTCCAGCTCGGCGCGCAGGTGCCGCGGCACGAACGGGCGCGGCTTCGCGAAATTGAGGTTGAAGAGATCGGGCCGGTTGCCGCGCGCGATCTCCAGGACGTCGCGGAAGCCCTTCGTCGTAATCAGTGCCGTTTTCGCGCCTTGCCGGGACAATAACGCGTTGATGACGACTGTCGTCCCGTGCACGAAGAAGTCGAAGTCGCGGGGCGCGATGCCGGCCTTGGTGAAGGCGGCGAGGATGCCGGCCTCGAATGCGGGCGGGGTCGAGTCGGTCTTTTCGGTGCGGACAGCGCCGATCTCACCGGTCGCGGCGTCGACCTCGTAGTAGACGAGGTCGGTGAAGGTCCCTCCAATGTCCGTCGCAACACGCATCCGTCGCCGGCCTATGCGCCGCGCACGCCGAAGACCTCGGCGGCCTGCTCGGTGGTGATGTAGCCATTCTTTAGGTCCTCGCGCACGCGGGTCGGGTCGCGCCTCCGCGGATCGCCGTAGCCGCCGCCCGTGCCTGTGACAAGGCTCACGAGGTCGCCACGCTCCAAGTCGACACGGGCGACCCGTCCGTAGACCTCTTCGCTGCCGTCGCCGCGCACCACCTTCACATAGTTGATCGTGCCGCCCTGGCCGCCGTTCATGCCCCAGGGCCGGAACTTGTGCCGCCCCAGGCCGGCCATCATCGTCGCGGTGTCGCTGGTGATGCGGAAGTCGAGAGCGACCCCATGGCCGCCGCAGAACTCGCCGAAGCCACCTGGCTCATTGTGAAAGCCGTAGCGCGCGATCTGCACGCTGTAGCGCGCCTCTTGCAGCTCGATCGGCACGTTATAGGTCTGCCCGTTGGAGACGCAGAACTGTCCGCGCTGGCCATCGCGATCGCACTCGGCACCCCAGCCGCCCAGATAGGGGCCGAAGCTGAGCCAGAACTCGCCCGTCTCCGGATCGTCGCCGGCAAGGCGCATGCCGCCGACCGTCGCGTAGTGGCCGGCGGGTAGGCGGTCGGGCATATGCGGTGCCAGCGCCTTCCAGATGAGATCGGTTCCCATGACCGCGGTCTCGTAATAGACCGAGGTCGGCAGTGGCGGCTCGGCGGTGAAGATGGTGCCAGGCGGGCAGATCACCTTGAGCGGCCGGTACATGCCACCGTTCGTCGGGATGTGGGGCGTCGTGACCGCGCGATAGACCGAGCGGGCCCGCGACGTCAGGTTCGTCAGGGTCGTATTGATCGGCGAGCGCACCTGTGGATGGCTGCCGGTGAAATCGACCACGAACGCGTCGTCCGTGATCGTCACTGCACAGGCAATCTCGAACGGCCCGTTGCCGTGTGCGTCTTCGTCGATGAAATCGGTGGCTTTGAACGTCCCCTTGGGCAGCTTGGCCAGCTCGGCCCGCGCCATTCGCTCGCCGTAGTCGAGGAACCCGTCCATGGCAGTCTTGACGGCGGCGACGCCGTACTTCTCGACCAGCGCCCGCACGCGCTCGGCCCCCATCCTGAGCGTCGCAATGCCGGCCCACATGTCGCCCAGGGTCATGTCGGGCAGGCGGACGTTGCTGCGGATCAGATCCACGATCGCCGGGTTGATCGCGCCGCGGCTGCACAGCTTGACGACCGGGAACTGCAGGCCTTCCTGATAGATCTCGGTCGCGTCGGAGGCGACACTGCCCGGGTCCTTGCCGCCAACCTCCGTCCAATGCGCCTTGTTCACGGTAAAGGCGATGATCTCGCCGGCGTGGAACACCGGCATGACCAGCGAGATATCCGACAGGTGGCTGCCGCCCCCCAGGTAGGGGGAATTGAGGATGTAGATGTCCTCGGGCTCCATCGTCGCGTCGTGTTTCTTGATGACCTCCCGGACCGATGCGTCGAGCGTGCCGAGGAAGCCGGTCGTGCCGTTGCCCATGCAGATCAGCTCGCCGGCGCCATCGGTTGCGCCGACGGCGAAGTCGAGGGTCTCGAAGATCAGCGGGCTGTGCGCCGTGCGCTGCAGCACGGTGAACATCTCGTCACCGACAGCCACCAGAGCCTGCTGGATCACCTCGAGCGTGAAATAGTCGACGCCGCCGTTCTCTTTCGCCATGTCAGGCCTCCAAGCGGATAACGATGTTGCCGTGGCGATCGATGCGCGCCTGCTGATCCGGCCAGATGACGGTCACGCTACCTTGCTCCTCGACCGCGGCGGGACCGACGATCTCCATGCCGGGGCTGAGCCCCTTCCGGTCATAGACGCGCGCGTCTGTGGCGCCGGCCTCGCCGAAATCGACACGTCGCGTCCCTCGTAGGGCGGCGTCCGGTGCGGCCGGTCCTTCGGCCACAAGAGGCAGCGCCGGCCGCTCAATGACGCCGTAGGCGGTGAGGTGGAGGTTCACGACCTCGGCCGGCACGTCGAGCGTGATGTGGTAAAGCCGCTCGTGGGCGGCGCGGAACCGCTCTGTCCAGTCGGCCAGCGCGTGGGCATCGATCGCCCCGGCCGGCAGGTCGACGCGCACCGTGTGCTCCTGACCCTTGTAGCGCATGTCGGCGGCGCGCTCGAAGACCATGCGCGTGTCCTCTATGGCGTCGGCAGCGAAGTCGTCACGCGCGTGGGCCTCCAGCGCGGTTACTGCGTTCGCGACCTCTTGGGGGTCGCAGTCTTCCAAGCGAAACGGCCTGGTCTGGATGTAGTCGCGACGCAGGTCGGTGAACAGCATGCCCCAGGCAGAGAAGACCGGGGCGTTCACCGGAATGACCACCTCGGGGATCTTGAGCCCCGCCGCCAGGGCGGCGCCGTGCAGCGGCCCGCCGCCGCCATAAGCGACGAGCACGAAGTCGCGCGGGTCGTGGCCCTTGTTCAACGAGATCAGCTTCAGCGCATGCTCCATGTTGACGTCGGCCAGGCGAATGACGCCGCGCGCCATCTCCTCCGCATCGGCGCCTATCCGTTCGCCCAGCGCGGCGAAGGCCCGGCGCACCGGCGCGGCGTCGGACAACCCCTCGCGGCCGAACACGCGCGCCAGGTCGATACGGCCGGTCATCACGTGGGCGTCGCTCACCGTCGGCTCGGTGCCGCCTCGACCGTAGACAACGGGGCCTGGGTTCGCGCCGGCGCTCTCCGGGCCAACATGCAGCTTGCCGCCCTCGTCGATGCGTGCGATCGAGCCGCCGCCGGTACCGATCTCGACGATGTCGAGCACCGCCGTCTTGACCGGGTAGCCCGGAAACGTGCGCGTCTGCTCGATATGGTAGTCCGTCGTGATCCGCGGCTTGCCGTCGGCGACGAGGGAGCACTTCGCTGTCGTCCCGCCGATGTCGAGCGCGATTATGTTGTTGCGCCCCAACGCCGTCGCCAGCGCGGTGGCGCCGAGGACGCCGCTCGCCGGCCCGGACTCGACGATGGCGATCGGGTTTTCGCGCACGGTCTTGACCGTGGCGACGCCGCCGTTCGACTGCATGATGAACGGCGTCCGGTTCATGCCCTGGCTGCTGAGGCGCTCCTCCAGCGATGCCAGATAGCGCGACACGATGGGCGAAACATAGGCCGACAGGACCGCCGTCGTCGTCCGCTCGTACTCGCGCCATTCGCGGATTGTCTGATGCGAGGCGACGACCGGCAGCTCGGGCCAGGCCTCGCGAATCTGCCGGGCCGCCGCGATTTCGTTGTCTGGATTGGCGTAGGCGTGCAGGAAGCTGACGGCGATCGCCTCGACGCCCTGGGCGCGCAGCTCTTCGATGATCGCGGCCAGCGCCGCGTTATCGACCGGGCGCAGAACGCGGCCGCGGTGGTCCGTCCGCTCGTCGATCTCGCGGCGCAGGTAGCGCGGTACGAAGGGCTCGGGCTTGCGAAAACGCAGGTTGAACAGGTCCGGTCGATTGCCACGCCCGATCTCCAGCACGTCGCGGAACCCCCGGGTCGTGATCAGCGCCGTCTTCGCGCCCTTGCGCTCGGTCAGCGTGTTGATGACGACGGTCGTGCCGTGGGCGAAGA
>JBHICL010000137.1:0-7775 GCA_046759605.1 Alphaproteobacteria bacterium
TCCGGCGCGGGGCGGGCAGGTGGGAGGCCAGGTATCGGCCGGTGTAGCTTTTCCGTTTCGCCGCCACCTCTTCGGGCGTGCCGGCCACGACGATCTCGCCGCCGTCGTCGCCACCCTCGGGGCCGAGGTCGATGATCCAGTCGGCGGTCTTCACGACCTCCATGTTGTGCTCGATCACCACCACCGTGTTGCCCTGATCCACGAGCGCGTGCAGCACCTCGAGCAGCTTGCGCACGTCCTCGAAATGAAGCCCCGTGGTCGGCTCGTCCAGGATGTAGAGAGTCCGTCCGGTGGCCCGGCGCGACAGCTCCTTGGCGAGCTTTACCCGCTGCGCCTCGCCGCCCGAGAGCGTCGTGGCCGCCTGGCCCACGTGGATATAGCCGAGCCCCACTTGCTGGAGCGTGCGCAGCTTGTCCCGGATCGACGGCACCGCGCGGAACAGCTCGCCCGCCTCCTCGACGGTCATGTCGAGCACGTCGGCGATGGAGCGGTCCTTGAACTTGATCTCCAAGGTCTCCCGGTTGTAGCGGCGACCCCGGCAGATGTCGCACCGGACGTAGACGTCGGGCAGGAAGTGCATCTCGATCTTGATAACGCCGTCGCCCTGGCACGCCTCGCAGCGACCGCCCTTGACGTTGAACGAGAAGCGTCCCGGGCGGTAGCCGCGGGCCTTGGCCTCGGGCAGACCGGCGAACCAGTCCCGGATCGGCGTGAAGGCGCCGGTGTAGGTGGCGGGGTTCGAACGCGGCGTTCGTCCGATGGGGGACTGGTCGATGTCGATGACCTTGTCGAGGAACTGGAGCCCCTCCAGGGACTCGAAGGGCGCCGCCTGCTGCCGCGAGCCGTGGAGCAGGCGCGCCGCCGCGCGATAAAGCGTGTCGACGATGAGAGAAGACTTGCCGCCGCCCGACACACCCGTCACGCACACGAATGTGCCGAGGGGGACCTCGCAGGTCACGCTCTTGAGGTTGTTCGCCGTGGCGCCCACGAGGCGCACGTTGCGGTCGGGCGGCGCCTCCCGCCGTCGCTCCGGGACCGGTATCTGCTTGAACCCGGTGATGTACTGCGCCGTCAGGCTGTCGGTCGCCCGCATGACCTTCTCCGGCTCGCCATAAGCCACCACGTGGCCACCGTGCACGCCGGCGCCCGGCCCCATGTCGATGAGATAGTCGGCGCTGCGGATGGCTTCCTCGTCGTGCTCGACGACGATCACCGTGTTGCCCAGGTCGCGCAGCCGCTTGAGCGTGTCGAGCAGCCGTGCGTTGTCGCGCTGGTGGAGCCCGATGGACGGCTCGTCCAGCACGTAGAGCACGCCGGTGAGCCCCGAGCCGATCTGCGAGGCCAGGCGGATGCGTTGACTCTCGCCCCCCGAGAGGGTTCCGGCGGCCCGGTCGATGGTCAGATAGTCGAGGCCCACATCGTTGAGGAAGCCCAGGCGTTCGTTGATCTCCCTGAGAACGCGCTCGGCGATCTCGTTCTGCTTCGCCGTGAGCCGCGGCGGCAGGTCCTCGAACCAGCGGCCGGCGGCGGCGATGGAGAACTCGGTCACCTCCGAGATGGTGAGCCCGGCGATCTTCACCGCCAGCGCCTCCTGCTTCAGCCGCGCGCCGCCGCAGGCTTCGCAGGTCGAGGTCGTCTGGTACTTGGACATCTCCTCCCGGACCCACTGGCTGTCGGTCTCGCGGTAGCGCCGCTCCATGTTGTTGATCACGCCCTCGAAGGGTCGCCGCGTCTCGTAGGTCCTGAGGCCGTCGTCGTATTTCATGAGCACGGACTTGCCCCCGGAGCCATAGAGGATGGCGTGCCGCACGTCCTCGGGCAGGTCCTCCCACCGCTCGGACATCGAGACGTCGTAATGGCGCGCGAGGCTCTCCAGGGTCTGCGCGTAGTACTGGCTGGTGGAGTTGGCCCAGGGCGCCAGGGCGCCCTCGCGCAGGCTCTTGCCCGGGTCCGGGACCACGTAGTCCGGGTCGACCACCACCTTCGTTCCAAGACCGTCGCAGTCGGGACAGGCGCCGAAGGGGCTGTTGAACGAGAACAGACGCGGCTCGATCTCCTCGATGGTGAAGCCCGACACGGGACAGGCGAACTTGGCCGAGAATATGGTCTGCTGTCCCGTATCCGCGTCCTCGGCCACAGCCAGCCCGTCCGCCAGCTCGAGCGCGGTTTCGATGCTGTCGGCGAGGCGCGTCTCCAGCCCCTCGCGCACGACCACGCGGTCCACGACCACCTCGATATCGTGCTTGCGTTTCTTGTCGAGGGCCGGCGTGTCCTCGATGTCGTACAACTCGCCGTCCACCTTGACCCGCTGAAAGCCGCGCTTCTGCAGTTCGGAAAGCTCCCTGCGGTACTCCCCCTTGCGGCCGCGCACGATGGGCGCCAGCAGGTAGAGCCGGGTGCCCTCGGGCATCGCGACGACCCGGTCGACCATCTGGCTCACGGTCTGCGACTCGATCGGCAGGCCGGTGGCCGGCGAATAGGGCACGCCGATGCGGGCGAATAGAAGACGCAGGTAGTCGTAGATCTCGGTGACCGTGCCCACGGTGGAGCGCGGGTTGCGGCTGGTCGTCTTCTGCTCGATGGAGATCGCCGGGGACAGCCCCTCGATCGCGTCCACGTCGGGCTTCTGCATGAGCTCCAGAAACTGGCGGGCGTACGCCGACAGGCTTTCCACATAGCGGCGCTGGCCCTCGGCATAGATGGTATCGAACGCAAGGGACGACTTGCCGGACCCGCTGAGCCCGGTGATGACCACCAGGCTGTCCCGGGGCAGCTCCACGTCGATGTTCTTGAGGTTATGCTCGCGTGCGCCGCGAACGGTTATTTTCTTCAGCATTCCTTGCCGCTAATGGAACCGGTTCGGGTTTCCGGGCGACCGGCGGACCAGGCGCATGGCCAGACAGCGTCCCAGGTCGTGACCGACCGCCAGGAATTTAGGACAGTCGAGGCCCGTCGGCCAGTCCCAGGCCCGGAGAGCCCCAGGCCCGGAGTAGTTGGCAAGCCTGGCCTCATGTGTCAGTTTGCCGCGACGAACCCTGGTCGCGTCCATGGTCAATCATAGCAGCGGTATCGTACTCGTGGGGAAGGCGGATGGCTGGCAGCGTAAACAAGGTCATTCTGGTGGGCAATCTCGGTCGCGATCCGGAGATTCGCTCCATGCAATCGGGCGACAAGGTCTGCAACCTGTCGGTGGCGACGTCGGAGCGCTGGCGCGATCGTAACACCGGCGACATGCAGGAACGGACCGAGTGGCACCGGGTGGTGATCTTCAACCAGCAGCTGGTGGACGTGGCCGAGAAATTCCTGCGCAAGGGCCGCAAGGTGTTCGTCGAGGGGCAGCTTCAGAACCGCAAGTGGACCGACCAGAGCGGGCAGGAGCGCTACACCACCGAGGTGGTCCTGCAACGGTTCCGCGGCGAGATGGTCATTCTCGACAGCCGCGCGGACCCGGAAGGCGGCGAGGGTTACGACCGCGAGTCCGCGTCGACCGCGCCGGCGGGCGCGGGCCGGGAGCCGGCATCGCAGCCGATCGAGGATCTCGACGACGAGATCCCGTTCTAAGGGGATATCACCCGCTTTCGCGCGCGTCCGGGGGCCTGTGGCGGCCCAGGCAGGCGGCGCCGGACTCCCGGAGTCCAGCACCCGGGCCGACCCCGGCTCTGTTGTTGAAAGTCGGGGAATCAGCTATATTTTGCAGTGCGATAACCACCGGCCGCGTCGATCTCCACGCGGCATCCGGACGACCGGTCCGGCACCTGTGTTCATCCTCGACGAGCGACGCGGACAAAGTTGACCACAGCCCCATCGAGCATCCCGCCCGACCACGATATCACCCCGGTGACGATCGAGGAGGAGATGAGGCGCTCCTACCTCGACTACGCGATGAGCGTCATCGTGAGCCGGGCCCTGCCGGACGTCCGAGACGGCCTCAAGCCGGTGCACCGGCGCATCCTCTATGCCATGAAAGAGGCCGGCTACGAATACAACCGGCCCTACCGGAAGTCGGCGCGCATCGTCGGCGACGTCATGGGCAAATACCATCCCCATGGCGGCGACGCCATTTACGACGCCATGGTCCGGATGGCCCAGGACTTCTCGATGCGGCTCGAGCTGATCGACGGCCAGGGCAACTTCGGCTCCATGGATGGCGACTCGGCGGCGGCCATGCGCTACACGGAGGCGAGGCTCTCACGGGCCGCGCACGTGCTCCTCGAGGACATCGACAAATCCACCGTCGATTTCCAGTCGAACTACGACGACTCGGCGCAGGAACCGGTGGTCCTGCCGGCTCAATTCCCGAACCTGCTGGTCAACGGGGCGGGCGGCATCGCCGTCGGCATGGCGACCAACATTCCGACCCACAACTTGGGCGAGGTCATCGACGCCTGCCGCGCATACATCGACAATCCGGACATTACGATCGACGAGCTGATGGAGATCATTCCGGGACCCGACTTTCCCACCGGCGGGATCATCCAGGGTATCAGCGGCATCCGGGCGGCCTACCATTTGGGGCGCGGCTCGGTCGTCATGCGCGCGCGCACCGCCTTCGAGGAACTCTCCAACCACCGCACGGCCATCGTCGTGACGGAGGTTCCGTATCAGGTCAACAAGGCGCGCATGCTGGAACGCATCGCCGAGCTGGTGAACGAGAAGCAGCTCGAGGGGATCTCCGATCTTCGCGATGAGTCCGACCGCCACGGCGTTCGCGTGGTCATCGAGCTGAAGCGCGACGCCGAGCCGGAGGTGGTGCTCGCCCAGATCTTCCGCTACACGCCGCTTCAGACGAGCTTCGGGGTCAACATGCTGGCGCTGAGGGGCGGCCGGCCGGAGCTCCTGAACCTCAAGGACATAATCGCGGCGTTTATCGCCTTCCGCGAGGAGGTGATCACCCGGCGCACCGTGCACGAGCTGGGCAAGGCGCGCGAACGCGCGCACGTTCTGGTGGGACTGGCCGTCGCCGTGGCGAACCTGGACCCGGTCATCGCCCTCATCAAGGCGGCCAAGGATCCGACCACGGCGCGCCGGCAGCTGATGGAGAAGGCCTGGCCGGCCAGGGACGTGGCGCCGTTGATCGCCCTCATCGACGAACCCGGCCGCGGCACCGACACGGGCGGCGACTACAGGCTCTCGGACGAGCAGGCGCGCGCGATACTGGAGCTGCGTCTTCATCGTCTGACGGGTCTCGAGCGGGAGAAGATCGCCAAGGACCTGAGCGGCCTCGTCACCAGGATTCAGGAGTACCTGGAGATCCTGGACAGTCGGGAGAAGCTTTACGCCGTGCTCAGGGAAGAGCTCCAGTACGCGCGCAAGGAGTTCGCGAGCGACCGGCGCACCGACATCATCGAGGGCGAGTTCGAGCACGACATCGAGGACCTGATCCAGCGCGAGGACATGGTGGTCACCGTGACCCACGCCGGCTACATCAAGCGCGTGCCGCTCTCCACCTACCGCGCGCAACGGCGCGGCGGCAAGGGCCGCGCCGGCATGAGCACGCGCGAGGAAGACTTCGTCTCCACCGTTTTCGTGCTGAACACCCACACGCCGGTGCTGTTCTTCTCCTCCCGCGGAATGGTCTACAAGCTCAAGGTGTACAAGCTGCCTCTGGGGACGCCGCAGGCGCGCGGCAAGGCGCTGGTCAACCTGCTGCCCCTCAGCGAGGGCGAGAAGATCACGACATTGATGCCGCTGCCCGAGGACGAATCCACCTGGGGCGAGTTGTGCGTCATGTTCGCGACCGTGAGCGGCAGCGTTCGCCGCAACCGGCTGAGCGATTTCGTGAACGTGATGGCCAATGGCAAGATCGCCATGAAGCTCGACGAGGACAACCGGCTGGTCGGGGTGCAGACCTGCGACGAAGGGGACGACGTCCTTCTGGCGGCGGCGGGCGGCAAGTGCATTCGCTTTCCGGCGACCGAGGTGCGGGTGTTCAGCGGCCGCACCTCGGAAGGCGTTCGCGGGATCAAGCTCGCCAAGGGGGACGAGGTGATTTCGCTCTCGATCCTGCGCCACGCCCGCTTCGGGACCGAGGAGCGGGAGGCCTATCTGAGGCGCAGACGCGTCGAGCGCGCGGAGTCCGCCAACGGCGAGGAGGCGGTGGAAGCGGTATCGGACGAGCTGTACGCAGAGATGGGGTCGCAGGAGCAGTTCATCCTCACGGTCTCCGCCAACGGCTACGGCAAGCGCAGCTCCGCCTACGAGTACCGCGTGACCGGGCGGGGCGGGCAGGGCATCGCCAACATCGACCTGGGTCCGGGCGAGAACAGCGTCGTCGGCTCGTTCCCCGTGGCCGACGAGGACCAGCTCGTCCTCGTGACCGACGCCGGTCAGCTGATCCGCACCCGGGTCGACGAGATCCGTATCGCCGGCCGCAGCACGCGGGGGGTCACGCTCTTCCGGGTGGCCGAGGGGGAGCGGGTCGTCTCGGTAACCGACATCGGGAGCGATGCGGACAACGGCGAGGAGAATGACGGCAAGGCCTTGCCGTGATCGCCGCGAGAGGAATGGCATGAGCAAGTTGCGGGTCGGCATATATCCCGGGACCTTCGATCCGATAACGAACGGCCACATCGACATCGTCGTTCGCGGAACCAAGGTCGTGGACCGGCTTGTGATCGCGGTGGCCGTGAACGCCGGCAAGAACCCGCTTTTCAACCTGGACGAGCGTACCCAGCTCGTTCACGGTGAAATCGCTGTCCTCGAGCCGGATATCGCCAGGCGCATCGACGTGCGGCCGTTCGACAACCTGCTGATGGACTTCGCGGCCTCGGTCAACGCAACGTGTATTCTGCGTGGCTTGCGCGCGGTGTCCGACTTCGAGTACGAGTTCCAGATGGCGGGCATGAACGCGCGTCTCAATCCGGAGATCGAGACCGTATTCCTCATGGCTTCGGAGCGGCAGCAGTTCATATCCTCGCGGTTCGTCAAGGAGATCGCCCGCCTCGGTGGTGATATCTCATCCTTCGTGTCGCCGAGGGTCCGGGCCCGCGTTGCCGACCGTCTCGGACACGAGGACTTGTCTGCCATCAACGAATAGGGCCGACATGAACCGACTAACCAGATTCCACGTTTCACTGGTGGTCCTCGCCGGCATGCTGATTGGAGCGATGGCGGTTCAAGCGCAGGGGACGGATTTGGAAAACACCCTCTATATGGAGCTGGAGTCCGGGCGCGTGGTCATCGCGATGCGGCCGGACCTGGCGCCGAACCACGTGAGCCGGATCAAGGAGCTGGTGCGCGAGGGCTTCTACGACGGCGTCCTCTTTCACCGGGTGATCGAGGGCTTCATGGCCCAAACCGGCGATCCCACCGGAAGCGGAACGGGGGGCTCGGGCCAGAAGCTCAAGGCGGAGTTTTCGGCCGCCAATCATGTGCGCGGGGTCGTCTCGATGGCGCGAGCGCAGAACCCGGACAGCGGCGACAGCCAGTTCTTTATCGTCTATGACGACGCGCCCTGGCTCGACGGCCAGTACACGGTCTGGGGAGAGGTGGTCGAGGGGATGGAGCATGTCGACGAGCTGCGCAAGGGCAGCAAGGAGCGCAACGGCATGGTCGATGAGCCCGATCGCGTCGTGACGATCAAGGTCGCTGCCGACGTGGCGAACTAGCGCCGCGAGACGCAAGAGGTTCGCGCCGCGGAGGTTGACCGTCGCAGGGCGGCTCCTTATGGTCCCGGCGCCGCAGCGCGGGCGTGGGCGCGTAGTTCAGTGGTAGAACAACGGACTTTTAATCCGTGTGTCGGAGGTTCGATCCCTCCCGCGCCCACCAATTTTTTC
>JBHICL010000138.1:0-7775 GCA_046759605.1 Alphaproteobacteria bacterium
TCGATCTGGCTCAGAGCCGCATCAAGAGCCCTTTGTTTATCGTTCATACTGTCCTCTACAACGCGAAGCGCGGATGTCGCCATCTGATCCCCCTTATTCCATAGCGATAGCGGGCTTGCAACGTGGCCAATGTACGATTTTTGTTCTCAAAAGCAAGTTCTATTTATGTTCCTTTGCAAATATCGTCACCCACCCACTTCGGCCCACCGGTCCCTTGCGATCCCGAGGGGGGGGTTAGCCGGCGGGTGCGGACATCACGTCCTTCACCTTGGCGGCGAGCTCCGCCAAGCTGAAGGGCTTCGGTAGGAAGTGGATGTCGGACGACTCGTCGAGGCGTTTCCGGACGGCGTCCTCGGCATAGCCTGAAATACAGATCACCTTAAGCTCGGGGGCGGTCGCGCGGACCTTCTTTATGAGCGTCGGGCCATCCATCTGGGGCATGACGATGTCGGTGATCAACAGATCCACCTGTTCCTGCATCATATCCACGAGCTCCAGCGCGGCCTCGCCGGTGCGCGCCTCCAGCACCTTGTAGCCCTTGGCCCTGAGCGCGCGGGCGCTGAACAACCGGACCGCATCCTCGTCCTCGACCAGCAAGACCGTTCCGGCGCCGGTGAGATCGGCCTTCTCCGGGGCGCCGGCGGAGTCGCGCGGGATCTTGTCGGGGGCCTCTTCCGCTTGATAGCCGGGCAGGTAGATCGCAAAAGTCGTGCCGTCGGGAGAGGTCTCTTCGAGGAAGATAAAGCCCTCTGTCTGCTTGACGATGCCGTACACCGTGGAGAGCCCAAGCCCGGTGCCGGCGCCGACCTCCTTTGTGGTGAAGAAGGGCTCGAAAATGTGCTCCACGTTCTCCGAAGGAATGCCGCAGCCGGTATCGGCGAGCTCGATCACCACGTAATCACCCGGCGGGACCACCTCGGCATCGCGGCGCTGCGGCTTCGTCAAGGTGATGTTTTTTGTCGTGATGGTCAGCTCGCCACCCTCGGCCATGGCGTCGCGCGCGTTGACGGCAAGGTTGATGATCACCTGCTCGAGTTGACCCTGGTCGACCCGGATCAGGCCCAGGCCCCGGCCATGCACCATGGTCAGATGTATGTTCGCACCGATAAGCCGCCGCAAGAGATTGCTCAGATCGGCGATCACATCGGTGATGTTGAGCACGGTCGGCTGCAGCGTCTGCTGGCGCGAGAAGGCGAGGAGTTGACGTACGAGGTTGGCCGCGCGGCTGGCGTTCTGCTTGATCTGCATGATGTCGCCGAACGACTGGTCCCCCGGACTATGCCGCAGCAGCAGGAGATCGCAGAAGCCGATCATCGCGGTAAGCAAATTGTTGAAGTCGTGAGCGATACCGCCGGCCAGCTGACCCACCGCCTGCATCTTTCGGCCCTGGGCGAACTGCACTTCGAGGTTGCGCCGGTCGGTCGTCTCCAGGAAGTGCAGGATGAGTCCATCGATCTCGCCGGTGGCCTTGTAGAGACGGCTGGCAAACATGGTGGCGACCCGCTCACGTTCGCCTTCGATGTTTGCGCGAAGGTTCACGTCCAACGACTTCGCGCCGGTCCCGTCCCTGAACGACTGCTCCAGCCAGCCCGCGACCTTCGACGCATCGTCCTCCGTCACGAACTCCGTCAGATTGCGTCCCTCGAGGCTTGTCTGGTCCGGTGCGACGAGCGCCCGCCAGGCGTCATTGCTCTCGACGATCCGGCCATCATCGTCGAGCAGAACGATCCCGGTCGGCGCCTCCTCGAAGAAGCGCTGATAACGTTGCTCGGAGCGCCGCAGGGCCGCTTCCCACTCGAGCTCCGGCGTGCGATCGCGAACCACCGACCGGGTGACGATCCCGTCCCTTGCGGAATCCGTGGTCACCGTCTGACTCACGAGCGCGTGAAAAGGCTGCTCGCCAGCGCGGAAGACGACCTCGCCGGACGAGACCTCCTTCTCGCCGCCAAACGGGCGGTGCGGTGGGCTTCCCGACGGCGGGGCCTCGAGCAGGAGATCGCGCAGGCGGATGTCCCGTCTGGTAATCTCGTCGGCGGACAGCTTGACCCAGGCCGCGAAGGTCTTGTTCAAATGGAGGAAGCGCCCCTCGCCGTCGACCGAGTAGATGCCGATGGGCGCGTGCTCTACCAGGTCGGAGAGCCGCGCCAGCTCGCTTCGCATGTCCTCTTCGAACCGGTGACGCTCGCTCGTGTCCTCGACGTACCAGAGCGCGTGGCCCGCGTTTCCCATGGGGCGCACCGAGATGAGAAGCCAGAGCCGCCGCCCGTCCGGACCGGAAACCTCGAATTCGTCCCCCGCCACCAAACCCGAGCGGCCTTGCTCGAAAAGGCGCGCCAGGCGATCCGACGTCCCGGGATCCTGGCCGACGAACTGCTTCAGCGCCGCGAGAGGCGCATGGGCATTGTCCAGCCATCGCCGCCGGAAGCTCTCGTTGCCGTAGGCGGCACGGCCGTTCCGGTCGACGACAAAGCAAGGATACGGAAGGACATCACCGATCGAGCGCCATAGCGCGCTCTCGAGCTGAGTGGAGCGCCGCCGGGCGGTGGCGAGAAGGAGCGCAGCGAATCCGACGAAGGCCAGCACCCCGGCCGTGGCGAGCGCCACGAAATGCACCCCGCTGGACGCGCCGAATCCCCCGAGGCCCATCGCCAGCCCGACCAGCAAGGCCACCGCGACAGCCGCAAAGATCCAGGGCAAGGGATCGCGCAACACGGACGGTGGCGGAGTTTCGGCCGAACGCCCGACGCGCTGCCTCTCGGCCGTGGCCAGCGAGGCGACGGGGCGCACGCCACCGGCGGCGCCGTCCAGGTTGTCGGCAGTGCTCATGGCTTCGTGTGTTCCCTCGCAGCCCCGGTATCACGGAGCACGTTGGGCCGCAACATTCTGGCCCCTGAGGCGCATAACGTAGGCAATCACCTCGGCGACCGCCTGGTAGTGCTCTGGCTTGATGTCCTGATCGACTTCAACGCTGTCGTGGAGCGAGCGGGCAAGGGGCGGATTCTCGACGAGCGGCACATCGTGCTCCTCGGCCACCTCGCGTATCCTCATCGCCAACGAATCGACACCTTTCGCCACGACCTTGGGCGCCGGCATCGTATCGTGATCGTAACTCAGGGCAATGGCGAAATGCGTCGGGTTCGTGATGACCACATCTGCCTCGGGCACCGCCTGCATCATCCGCTGTCGCGCGCGCTCGGCGCGGATGGACCGCAGGCGTGCCTTGATCTGCGGATCACCTTCGGTCTGCTTGAGCTCGTCCTTGACCTCTTCTTTGCTCATCCGGAGCTTTTTCCGGTGCTCGTACCGCTGATAAAGGAAATCCGCGAACATCAGCAACGTGAGCGCCGCCACCACGCCGATCGTCACGCGCACGCCGGTCGAGTGGAGCGTCTTTACGGCCGCCGGAATGGGCATGGCCGGAATCAGCTCCAGCACGCCGACGAGCGGCAACGTAAGAGAGACGGCAATGCCGGCGACGATGACCAGCTTCAGGAGCCCTTTTGCCAGCTCGGTGAGCGCGCGCAGGGAGAACAGCCGGCGGAGGCCGGCCACCGGCGAGATCTTCGAAGGGTTCGGCTTGATGCGCTCGGCGGTAAGTACAAGCCCGGTCTGACTTATTCCAGACGCGAGCGCCGCGATGACGAACAACGCGAGCGGAAAGGCGAGCACCCATCCCACCTGCTCAATAAGGCCCCCCAAGAGCACACGGCGCTCGACGACGATAATGTGCGGCTCGGCCAGAAAAGGCCGCAGGGTGCCGGCGATGTCGGTGACCATCCACGGCAGCATCAAGCTCACCATGATCGCCGCCGCCAGCAGCATGAACCAGTTCGACACCTCGCGCGACTGCACGACATCGCCCTTGCGGCGGGCATCCTCGAGGCGCCGCGGCGTCGGTTCCTCGGTTTTCTGGCTTTCGTCGCGGCGCTCCATCGGCCTTCCTAATGTGCCCTACAAGGCGCCCAGGAAGCCGCCCAACCCGGCCTCGAAGCGCTCGAGAAACAGGGTGAGGCCGGCCGCAAGCGTGATCGCGAGGATAACGAACCCCAGGGTCAGCTGGATCGGCAGCAGGATGAAGAACACCTGGATCTGCGGTATCAGCCGGCCCATCATGCCCATGCTCAGATAAACGACCAACGCCACGACGACCACCGGCATGGCGATCCTCAGTCCGAGCTGGAAGGCCTGGGCGACCTGGCGCGAGGCTTGCTCGGCAAAGTCGGCCACCAACAGCCCGCGCCCCGGTTCGAACACGGCGTAGCTGTCCACGAGCGCGGCAAGCATGAGGTGGTGGAAATCCGCCACGAACAACAGCGTGACGCCCAGCGTCGTAAGAAAAGCGCCGGTTATGGCGCCCTGTTGCAAGGCATTCGGGTCGAAGAGCTGGGCGCTGCCAAGACCGCTATGGGCGGCGATGATCGTCCCACCCACTTGAAGGCCGGTGATGAGGAAGCGGGTAACCCAGCCGATCATGAGGCCGACGAATATCTCGCCGCCCAGCAGCAGGAACATACCGCCGAGATTGGCGGGCAACGCCGGCAGCCCGCCCGATACGACGGGCAGGATTACGGCCGTGAACACGAGGGCCAGCCCGAGCCTTATCCTGACCGGTACCGTGATCTCTCCAAAACCGGGAAAAACCATGAACGCGGTGCCGAGCCGCGCAAAAACCAGGACGAACGAGAAAACGTCGGCGGCTAGCAGTTGTTCGAGCATCTTGACCAATCCGCCCGCCCGCGCCGCCCCTTGGTCAGCCGAGCCCGGCGATGCGGCCCATCAATCCCTCGGTGAAGGTCATCAGCGTCGACAGCATGAAGGGAAGGAACACGAGTAGCGAAAGGAAGAGCACGAGGATCCGCGGCACGAAGGATAACGTGATCTCCTGGATCTGGGTGAGGGCCTGAAAGAGAGAAATCACGAGGCCGACGACCAGCGACACCAGCATCAGGGGCGAGGCGACCTTGACGAGCACGATGATGGCCTCGCGGGCGATCTGGAGAAAAGTCTCCGTGTCCATCAGGCGACCAACCTGTTGCGCCGGCCCGATACGAACCTCAAATCGGCATTCTCAGGATTTCCTGATAGGCCTCGATCACCCGGTCTCGGACCGCCACCACCGTCTGGAGCGTCAACTCGGCATTGGTGACCGCCGTCACGACCTCCGCGATGTCGGCCTTGCCCTCGACCGCCGCGGCGGTCACCCGCTCCGCGTTCCTGCCGGTCTCGACGACATCGCCGGCGACGCTTTTGAGGAGGTCCGCGAAGCCGGAGCCGGCAGGCCCCTCACGCGGCTCCATGCCGGCCGAGTCCCTGCGGGCGGCCTCCACATATGCGGACAAAGCGTTGGCGACACTCACCGACATCTCTCACTCCATCGGCTATCTGAGGAGCTCGATCGTGCGCCCGACGATCGTGCGAGCCACGTCGATCACGCGTAGATTCGCTTCGTAGCCCCGTTGCGCCTCCCTGAGATCCATCATCTCAACGACCATCTTCACATTCGGCGTGAGGACAAATCCCTCGGCATCGGCGGCGGGATGCGCGGGGTCGTAACGGCGCCCGAAGTCAGATCTGTCAACGCTCACGTCGGCGACCCGAACCGTGTCGACGCCGAGCACGCGGTCCAGCACGTTCTTGAAGTTGATGGTCTTGCGCCGGTACGGCTCGGCACCGGGCTGGGTTGGCAGGGAGTCGGCGTTGGCGATGTTCTCGGCGATCACCCCGATCCGGGAGTTCTGGGCGATCAGGCCCGAGGCGGCGATGCTGATGGCCTTGACGAAGTTCATGAACGCGGCTCCTACCCGCCGGCCTAGCGGGATCCGCGGCCGATGGCCGTACGGATCATGTCGAGATGCTTGCGGTAGAGGTTCAGGGTAAGCTGGTACGACATCTGGGTTTCACTGAGGCTGACCAATTGCTGCTCGACGTTCACGTCGTTGCCGCTTAGGGTCGTCTCGCGCTTATCTGGAACCTCTTTCACCGAGAAGAGGTCGCGACGAGGAGCAATAGCGGACATATGACGCGCGTGAGAGGTCACGAGCCCGGAGGCAGACTGGGAGGTCTGCTGTCGCCGAGCCACCAGCTCGCGGAAACTGACGGGCTCGAGATCGCGCGCCGCGAAGCCTGGCGTATTGGCGTTGGCGACATTCTGGGCGAGTACGTCCGTCCGGCGGGTCAACCACGCCATCTTGCCCGCCATCAGGGAAAAAAGAGGAAGGCTCGTGAAGCTCATCAGGGCATCGATCGAATTTGAGGGAAATTTGCCGCAATCTCGCCGGAGTATCACGTCGGCCTGTTAAGAAACCGTAAAGCGATATAAACTCGGCCCCAGGGGGAGGTCGCTGACACAGGATGCTTTATCTGACCCGGAAAATCGGCGAGTCAATCATCATTAACGACGACATCGAACTGACCGTGGTCGACGTGCGCGGGAAATCGATCAAGCTGGGCTTGACGTTTCCTCCCAGCGCGACCGTCTATCGCCGGGAAGTCTACGAGCGCATTCAGGCCGAGAAACGACAAGCGGCGGAGCAGGAGCAGGCGCATCCGCAAGGTAACGGCGGCCCGCCGGAACACCCTGCGACGAAGAAGGTGGCCGAAGGCGATTAGATTCCTGGGGTACTCGCCAAAAGACATCCAGCGGGTGGGCCGGTGCGCCAGGCGTGGCTGGCAGCGGCGGGGTGGAGTTCGCCCCTGATGGACCCGCAACGCACCCTGGTGACGGCCCGGTCCATCGTCGCCGAGGGCCTCCGCGGCGACAGCGAGGACCGGCTTCTGGCCGACTTCTGCGAACGGCTGGTCGCCGGCGGCGTGCCGCTGCTGAGGGCGAGCCTGGCGCAACGCACCCTGCACCCCGTCGTCGCCGGACATCAGTTCGAATGGTGGCGGGAGAAAGGAGCCGAGCCCCGCGCCTGGAGCACCGAGGAGGCCGTGGCTACCGCCGAGGGCTGGCGCGAGAGTCCGTTCATGTACATGTACAAGACCGGCGAGACGCGTCTCCGGCGAAAGCTCGTCGCGAGCGACGCGCCGAGCGAGTTTCCCATGCTCGAGGAGATGCGGGCCCAAGGGGTGACGGATTACTTCGCGCTCATCACGGACTTCGGTGGGTCGGACACCGTCGGACCCTTCGAGGGCTTCACCTCGTCATGGGCCACGGATCGCGCGGCGGGCTTCACCGACGGCGAGGTCGCACTCATCGAGGAGCTGCTGCCGTTTCTTGCCCTCGCGATCAAGAGTTCCGCCACCTATCGCGTGGCCGAGAGCACACTCGCCACCTACCTCGGCAGGGACGCCGGCCGCCGGGTGCTCATGGGCGAGATCAGGCGCGGCTCGGCGGAGACCATAAGGGCGGTGCTGTGGTACGCCGACCTGAAGGACTTCACGAGAATCGCCGACGCCGCGCCGCGGGACCAGCTCGTCGCGATGCTCAACGACTACATGGGTTGCATGGTCGACGTCGTCCACGACCATGGCGGCAATGTGCTCAAGTTCATCGGTGACGGGCTGCTGGCGATCTTCCGGCTCACGGACGAAGAGGAGATCTGCGCCACCGCCCTCGACGCCGCCGCCGAGGCCCTCACGCGGGTCGAGCGGCTGAGCGAGGAACGCGCCACGGCCGGGCTGCCGGTCACCCGGTTCTACCTCGGGCTTCACCTCGGCGACGTCATGTACGGCAATATTGGCTCCCGAGACCGCCTCGACTTCACCGTCATCGGCCCGGCGGTCAACGAGGTCAGCCGGATCGAGGCGATGTGCAGGTCCCTCGACCGCGACCT
>JBHICL010000139.1:0-7770 GCA_046759605.1 Alphaproteobacteria bacterium
CCCCCTAGGTCACTGTTGTTGGGAGCAAGCGGGACGTGCTAACCCAAGGCTCATGATCAACCGGATCAGGGCGCTCCTCGAGGGCGGTGGCGACGCTCGATTGGGCGCTCGTGGACACCACAGCGTGGACGAGCTGCACCTCGCGGCGGCGGCCCTGCTGGTCGAGGCCGCGCGGATGGACGATCACTTCGGCGAGGCGGAGTGGGGGACGATCCACGCACTGCTCAGCAGTCGCTTCGATCTCTCGAAGGAGGAGGCCGACGCTTTGCTGGAGGCGGCCGATCGAGAGGTCACCGGTTCGGTGGAGATCTATCGCTTCGCCCGTCTGGTCAAGGACAGCTTCGATCATGGGGAACGGGTCGAGCTTATCGAGATGCTTTGGGAGGTCGTCTATGCCGACGACGTGCTGCACGACCACGAAGCCAACCTCTTGCGGCGGGTCGCGGGACTCATTTACGTTAGCGACCGCGAAAGCGGGGAGGCGCGCAAGCGTGTTCTCAGTCGGCGGGGCCGGGACCCCGGCGGTGGCGCGGAGTGAAGCTCGCACGCCGCCGCGAGAGCATCGGTAAGGGAGCTCGAGGGGAGATGAGATGACTTACGTGGTCACCGAGCAGTGCATCAAGTGCAAGTATACGGACTGCGTGGAAGTCTGTCCGGTCGACTGCTTCTACGAGGGCGAGTCGATGCTCGTCATTCATCCCGACGAGTGTATCGATTGTGGCGTGTGCGAGCCGGAGTGTCCGGCCGAGGCGATCGTTCCGGACACCGAGCCCGGAATCGAGCAGTGGCTCGAGCTGAACCGCGAGTACTCCGAGACCTGGCCCAATATCGCCGCCAAGAAAGAGGAGGATCCGGAAGCCGAGGAGCACAAGGGAGAGCCCGACAAGTACGAAAAGTACTTCAGTCCGAATCCCGGATCGGGAAGCTGAGCCTCCACGCGCCGCACCGACTGCCGCGTCGTTCTGTCGCTATGCGGATTGGTTAACAGCCGCGTCTAAGCACTCGATTCTTAAACCATTTTGTGTTAGTATTCGTTTTCCGGGGAAAAGGGGGACGGCGGACGAGCCGTCCCTTCTTGTTGCAGTTTCGACGCTGCGTCGCTGGGCAATCTCGGCGGCGCGTTGAATTGAGAGCCGCGTGGACGCGCAGGTCGTGGATATTTGAAGCATCTGTCGACGCGTGTTGCCCTCTCGTGGGGGCGGGAGAAGTCAGCGAGCATGGCGAGAGAGAAAGATCTCGAATTTACCAGAGGCGACTTCGTCGTCTATCCGACCCACGGAGTCGGAAGGGTTACGGGCGTCGAGACCAAGCAGATTGCGGGCCAGGAGCTCACTCTGTTTGTCATCCAGTTCGAGAAGGAGCGGATGACATTGCGCGTGCCCGTGAGCAAGGCCAAGGTGGCCGGTCTTCGGAAGCTCAGCAACCGGAAGGTCATCGAAACGGCGCTCAGGACGCTCAAGGGACGTAGCCGGGCAAAGCGCACCATGTGGAGCCGGCGCGCACAGGAGTACGAGGCGAAGATAAACTCCGGCGATCCGGTGTCGATCGCGGAAGTCGTGCGCGACCTGCACAGGAACGCCGACCAGCCGGACCAGTCCTACTCCGAGCGCCAGATGTATCAGGCCGCACTGGAGCGCCTGGCGCGCGAGCTCGCGGCCGTCGACGGTATCGATCACGATACGGCTACGGAGAAGCTGGAGCGGCTTCTCATAGCGGCCTGACGCTACGAGGTCGATCCTTCCCATCGGTCGCGGGGGATGAACCGCAGTTACCCCTGGACCCTCATCCCTGGCACGGTGCGCTAAGCGCTTGCTCGGCCCATTGTGGACAGGGTGCCGATGCTCGACCAGGACAAGTTCGCAATCCTGACGAGGCCGCGCCGCATCTGGGCCGTGCCGGCGATCCACGGCGAGCCGCGGCGACTCGACCGCCTTCATCGCAGAATGGCGGAGCGCTTCGAGATCGGTGACCGGCTGATCTACCTCGGCAACGTCGTGGGCCGCGGCAGCGGCTCCGTGGCGGCGATCGACAACCTCCTCCGTTTCCGGCGGGTGGTGATCGCGGGTCCGGGGATGTTCGCCTCGGACGTGGCGGTCCTGCGCGGCGCGCAGGAGGAGATGTGGCAGAAGCTCCTGCAGCTCCAGCTCGCCTTCAATCCCGCCGAAGTTCTCGAATGGATGCTCGACCAGGGGGTCGCGGCGACGATCGAGGCCTATGGCGGCGATCCACAGGTCGGCCTCAGAGCCGCACGCAGCGGCGCGGCGGCCATCGCCCGATGGACCGGCGCCCTGAGCGCCGCCATCCGCGGCGCGTCCGGACACGCGGAGTTCATGACCGGGTTGAGGCGCGCCGCCTGTACCGAGCCGGGTCCGGGCGGCCCCAGGCTGTTGTTCGTCCATGCGGGGCTCGATCCCTCGCGGCCGCTGGCGGCCCAGGGCGACGGTTTGTGGTGGGGCGACGCCGGCTTCAGGGCCATCGACCGGCCCTATGGCGGGTTCGCCAAGGTGGTCCGCGGGTTCGACCGGGGACATCCAGGCGTCGGCCAGCGCGACTTCACGCTCAGCCTCGACGCCGGGTGCGGGTTCGGCGGCCCGCTGTTGGGGGTTTGCCTCTCAGAGGCCGGCGAGGTTCTCGATCTGCTCGAGGCCTGAGGCCGGACGGCAACCGCCTTCTCAATCCACGATCAGCTTGACCAGGCTACCCACCGGCGGCTGCTCGCCGCGCTCGAGCCCGTTCAGTACCTGGAACCATTCCGCCGGAAACTCGTCCACCGCCATTTGCGCCGCGAAAGTTGCGACGGTCTCGCCGGGATCCACCGATTCGACTCGAATACGCCGGGGCCTGAGCGTCAACCGCTCCTCCTCGCTCAGGGGTCGAAAGCTGAACGTCATGCGTCTCAGATCCTCGGCCAATGCGGCGGTCTCGCTAGGCGGCGTGAGAATGAGAAACCGGTAGATGCCATCGCGTCCGAAGCGGATTGCGATGAGGCGCAGATCGGCGGTCGCGTCCCTGCGCACCACCCGCGAGCGAGCCGTGGCCGCCTCGAGGCCGTTCACGTCGAAGGTTTCGAGGTCGGCCAGGGTCAAGCCGTCGGTCCAGACGTCGGTCAGGTAGGCGGCCATGGAGCCGGCGTAGGCGCGGCCGTCGGCATCGAACACGATGGTCGCGCCGGCGGCGTTGCGCGCCACGACGCGTCGGGGGCTGTTCTGGAGGTGGAAGTCGGGCGGCACTTCGAATGTGAAACCGAGGCTCGAATGGACGAACCGCCCTCCGCGGACGAAGCCTTGCGCCACCGAGCCGCCGTAGCTCACGCCCTCCAGCCGGCTCAGGTAATCGATGGCGCCGCTGCGCGGGTTGGGGACGGATGCCGTGCTCGCCGCCTCGATCGCTGCCTGGACCCTGTCCGCCGTGCGCGGGTGCGTCGACATGATGTTGTAGCGCGCGGCCGGATCGGGCTGACCGGTGACCAGGGCTTCCAGCTCGCCCTGTCGCTGCAGCTTGCTGAGGAAGCTCGCCATCGCCTGGGTGTGGTAGCCGGTGCGCGAGAGGTATCGGACCCCGAGCGTGTCCGCCTCGAACTCCTGGCCCCGCGAGTGCGATTGCAGGGCGGCGCCGGCGCCGAACTGCGCCAGCTCGCCGACCTCGCTCCCGAGTGCGGCGCCGATAACAGTGCTGAACAGTCCGGCGGCGACACCCTTGCTATAGCGTTGCGCGGCGTGGCGGGCGGTCACGTGCCCGATCTCGTGCGCGAGAACCCCCGCGATCTCGGCCTCGCTGGAGGCAAGGGTGAGGAGCCCGCGCGTGACGTAGACGTAGCCGCCGGGGAGCGCGAATGCGTTCACGACGTCGCTGTCGAGAACGGTGAATGTGAACGCGAGCCCCGGCAGCTCGGACTCCGCCTTGAGCCGCTGGCCGAGGTTGTCGACGTAGCTCGCGAGGGCGCTGTTGTCATAGGCGCCGCCGAACTCCGCGACGATCTTCGGGTGCTCCTCCTGGCCGACCTCGATCTCCTGCTCCGGCGACATGAAAGCGGTGAAGCTCGACTTTCCCGTTGCCGGGTTGACGGTGCATGCGGCGAGGGAAAGCATCGCCAGCGGTGCGAACGCGCCCAAGGCCAGCCTGTGGGCCGGGCGGCCGCGCCATCGTCTTCCGGCCGTCATTCCTCGAGCACCTCGATCTGTTCGGGGTGGGTAACGTCGATCATGGGGCCGTTGAGCCACTTTAGCCAGCCGCGCACGCGCACCCTCCGTCCCCGGTAGCCGGACAGCTCGACGTCCTCGCGGCGAAAGGTCGCGAGGTCACGCGGGGCGATGCTTATCGTGAAATCGGTTCGGTAATCCTCGCCGAAGTTGAGGTAGCCGCGGCCGCGCACCACGGCGCTGTCGACCACCCTGCCCTCCACCACGGCGAAGCCTCCGGATATCCGGCCGAGGGCGTCGTGCTGCCGGATGGCGTAGAACGCGTGCGTCCAAATGCCGCGGCCCGCGGCCCGGGCGCGCCGCTCCCGCGCGAGCATCTCATGAACCAGCCGGCGGTTGTCGGTGAAGGTGTAGACGCGGGCGAGTCCGCGCTCCAGCATCTCACCCTCGAGCCATAGCCCGTCATCGGTAAAGAGGTGGGCGAGGATGCGGCCGTGCCGATCGGACCTGCGGTCTCCATAGCCGAGCGTGACCGTTTCACCGAGCGCAAGACGCTCCAGGGCCGCCTTCGCCGCCTCGGCGAGGGGCCACGCCGTGAAATCGGGCCGGCCGAGCGGGAGCTTCGGCGCCTGGATACCCACGAGCCTCACCTCGCGACCGTCCTCGAGGCGGACCGTGTCGCCGTCGATCACCTGGACCACAACGGCCTCGCCGCCGGGCGCGAGGACGTCCGGCACCGCCGTGACGCCGGCCGCGCCCGCGAGGATGACGAGAAGTAAGCCTAGTCCACCGGCTCGCATGGCCGGCGAGCATAAACCAACACCCCGCGCCGTCTCCACCCGGGCCGAGGCTTGGCCGCCGCGGCGTGCAGCCCTAAACTCCCGGCCGGGGAGGTGCGATCTTGCGCGCCGCGCTATACGCGGAAATCGAGCCGTATAAGTCCGGCTTCCTTGCGCTCGACGGGTTGCACCGGATGTATTGGGAGCAGTCCGGGGCGCCGGGGGGCGTTCCCGTGGTCTTTCTCCACGGGGGGCCCGGCGCCGGCACCACACCGGCGCATCGCCGCTTCTTCGATCCCAGGCGCTACCGCATCGTCCTGTTCGATCAGCGCGGCGCCGGCAAGTCGACGCCCCAGGGCGAGCTCAAGGACAACACCACCGCCCATTTGATCGACGACATCGAACGCCTGCGCGAGCGCCTGGCCGTGGATCGCTGGATCGTGTTCGGCGGGTCGTGGGGAAGCCTGCTGGCCATGGCCTACGCCGAGGCGCACCCTGAACGGTGCCTGGCGCTGGTGCTGCGCGGTATTTTTCTGTGCCGACCGCACGAGGTGGACTGGTTTATCGGTGGGATGGGGCGTTTCTTTCCCGAGGCGTGGCGCGAGTTCGCGGAGTTTCTCCCCGCCTCGGAGCGGGCCGATCTTCTGGGGGCCTACTACCGGCGACTCACCGATGCCGATCCGGCGGTGCACCTGCCGGCGGCGGTGGCCTGGAGCCGCTACGAAGGCGCATGCTCGACCCTGCTGCCGAGCCCCGAAACCGTCGCCGCCTTGAGCGACGCGGCGGTGGCGCTCGGTCTCGCGCGCATCGAGGCCCATTACATGATGAACCGCGGCTTTTTGCCGGAGAACGCGATCCTCGACAAGCTCGACCGGATCCGCGGGATTCCAGCGGTCATCGTGCAGGGGCGGTACGACGTCGTCTGCCCGATCGCCACCGCCGACGAGCTTGCGCGGGCCTGGCCGGAGGCGCGATACGTCATCGTTCCCGATGCCGGGCACTCGGCGATGGAGCCCGGCATCCGGGGCGCCCTGGTGGCGGCGATGGACGAGCTGCGGCCTGTCCACGCGGATCGTGTCGAGGCGTGATGGCGCCGTCCGAGGAATGTTGTTGCGCGGACCGGAGAGCGTCCTATCATGCCCATGACTGTCGGGGGCGCGAGCGGGGGGTTCCGTGCGGATCCGAAGGTTTGTCGTGGCTGCGGTCGCGGGGGGACTACTGTGGCCCGGTGTTGCGCAGGCACAGGACGATGCCCTCGTATCCGGCGGTATCGGGTATTTCGATTTCGACGATGACGACGATGCCGTCGATTTCCGGCTCGAATACCGCGCCGGGCGCAGGTTCTTCGGTTTCGTCAAGCCCTGGCTCGGGGCCGAGGCGACCTCCGAGGGCGCGCTCTTCGGCGTGGGCGGCATCCACGCGGACTTCGAGCTCGGCGATCATTTCGTCCTCACCCCAAGCTTCGGCGCGGGTCTCTACCGCGAGGGCGGGGGCAAGGACCTGGGCAACACGGTCCAGTTCCGCTCCCAGCTCGAGTTCGGTTACCAGTGGGACAGCGGCCACCGTCTGTCGGCCGCCATCAGCCACATCTCAAACGCCAGTCTCGGCGACGACAATCCGGGCACCGAGATCATATCGGTCTACTATCACGTACCGGTTCGGTTGCTGTTCGGCCGCTGAGCCCGAGGGGTACGCCGTGCTCCGTGGGCCGATCCGGGGGGCGGGCCGGTGAGCCGGGGCGGCGCGCTGGTCACCGGCGCCGGTCGCCGCATCGGCCGCGCCATCGCCGAGGCTCTGGCGGCGGACGGCTGGCGCACCGTGGTGCACCATAACGCCTCGGAGGCGGAGGCGGCGGCGGCGGTGGCGGGGATCCGCGTCGCCGGCGGCGAGGCGGTTGCGCTCCGGGCCGACCTCGCGGACGCGGAGGCGGTGGTGCGCCTGTTCGCCCGGGCCCGGGACGCCGTGGGCGGCGTCCTCTGCCTCGTCAACAGCGCCTCGCGCTTCGTCTATGACGATGTCACGAGCTTCACGGCGGAGGGTTGGGACGCCCACATGGCGGTGAACCTGCGCGCCCCGGCGCTGCTCGCCCGCGAGTTCGCGAAAGCGTTGCCGGCGGAGGCGTCCGGCGTCATCGTGAACATCCTCGACCACAAGATCGTGAACCTCAATCCGGATTTCCTCTCCTACACCGTCGCCAAGGTCGGCCTCGAGGGGCTCACCCGGTGTCTCGCGATGGCGTTGGCGCCCCGGGTGCGCGCGGTGGGGATCGCGCCCGGGCTCACGCTGCCGAGCGTGCATATGACGGAGGCCGAGTTCCGCGAGGCGCATGGGCGGACGCCTCTCGGCCGCGGCACGACGACGGAGGATCTCGTGGCCACGGTGCGTTTCGTGCTGGCGGCGCCGTCGCTCACGGGGCAGACCATCGTCGTCGATGGCGGACAGCATCTGGAAAAGCGGCGCCGCGACGTTATGTTCGAAATGCGCGCGCGATCGGACGGGGACGGTTGAGACGGGGTTCGGGAATGTCGAGCGGGTTGGTGCGCCGGGAAGAAACGCCACTGGATAAACTCACCCAGCGGTTGCTGGGGGAGACGGGGGAGCTCAGGAAGATCTTCTTCCGCGATCTGGTCATGGACTTTCCCATAGGCGCGCACGCGCGCGAGCAGGGCAGGTCCCAACGCGTGGCGGTGAACCTCGAACTGATCCTCGCACCCCAGGCCGAGCCCCACGGCGACGACATATCCAAGGTCCTCGACTACGACGTGGTGCGCCGCCGGGTGATGGCGCTCGGCAAGGGGGGCCACGTCAACCTGGTCGAGACCCTGGCCGAGCGCATCGCCGATGTGTGCCTC
>JBHICL010000140.1:0-7756 GCA_046759605.1 Alphaproteobacteria bacterium
CGATCAGGGCCGGGGCGATTATGAGCACCGGTGTCGGGGGCACGCTTGAGAGCGCGCGATGGATGAACGCCATGGTGCTTGTTCTCTGGTCAACGCCGCCCGGCCAGCAGACGCCCCGGGCACGCTACAATCGCGCCGCCGCCCATTCAACCCCGCTGAGCGGTACGGCCTTCGTAGAGATCGCGCCCCTCCACGAGCGCGCGAATCTTTGCATCGGCAATCGACCGCTTGAGCATCCAGAACCCGCAGTCGGGATTGACGTAGCGGACGCGGCCCGCGCCCAGCGCCTGTTCCGCGCGCTCGATCGCGCGGGCGATCTCGTCGGCGGTCTCGACCTCGGTCCGCTTGATATCGACGACGCCGAGGCCCAGCCCCAGCGCCGGTCGCAGGTCGCGGAACACCGCCAGTTCCTCGGTCGGCCGGTGGGCATTCTCCGTCACCACATGGTCGGCGTGGAGCGCGTTCAGATAGTCGATCAGGTTGCTCCAGCTACCCTTCTGGATCGTCTGGCCGCCGTAGTTCCCGAAGCACAAATGCACGGCCGCCACGCCCTTGACCGCGTCCAGCACCTTGTTCAGGGCGCGGGCCGCCCATTCCCACTCCTCCGGGTTGCCCGGCAGGTTTGCCTCGTCGAGCTGAACCACGTCGGCCTCGACATGACGCACCTGCTCCGCAAGCACTTGGGCGATCGCATCCGCGAGTCGGGCCGCATCCCGGTAATGATCGTTCTTGAGCGTCTTGGCCAGCATGTGCGGCCCCGTGACGGTGAACTTGAGGGGCCTCGTGGCCAGGCGCTTCGCCCGTGCCGCCGCCTGCGGCAGGTCGAGGGTGCCGTGCCCGACGGGCCCCTCGACGACGCCAGGCGGCCGGGCGCGAAAGCCCATGCCGGTTTGCCGGCGATAGGCGACATGCTCCTCGTAGCTCACTTCGGTGCGTATGCCGGCCATCGGCCGCACGAAATACTCGATCATTCCGTTGGTTTCGGGGTGATTTACGTCGAAGCGGTAGAGCTCACCGTCGCACACCAGGTCGATGCCGGCGGCTTCCTGAGTGTGTATGACGACCCGCGTCGCATCGATCACCGCTTGCTCCGACGGCGCCGCGACGAGCCAGTCGGGGATCGGATACGACCCGACAACCGTCGTCTTGATACGGGGTCCGTGTGCGCTCATGGACATGCCCAGCTCGACTGCTATCGCTTATGCCGGCCGATCAATCCGCATAGACCTCGGGTCGCCGATCCTCTCGGTAGGTGGCGATCCCACGCCAGCGATCGAGGTCCTCGCCCGGAATGGCGATGTCCGCAACAGCCATGCCCTCACCATCCTGAAGCGATGCGAACAGCTTTCCCGATGGCCCCGCCACACAGGAGTGACCGAGGCTCGTGAAGCCCTGCTCATGCCCGACCCGGTCCGCCATGGCAACGAAGGTGACGTTCTCCAGGGCCCGTGTGGCGGCCAGCCCCGCGACCCCAGGTCCACCCCAACCCCAGACCTCGCGTTGATAACCGTCCGAGATCCAGTTGGTGCTGTTGATGACGATGTCCGCGCCAATCTCGGTGAGCCGCCGAATGTAGTCGGGGAAGATCAAGTCGTAGCAGACCGAGAGACCGATCATGCCGAGCCTGGTTTCAACGACGACCGGCCGGTCTCCTGGGGAATACCATTCTCGCTCCGCAGCAAACAGGTGCACTTTGCGATACTCGGCAAGCAGTTGTCCCTCGGGCGAGAACAGGAGCTGGGAATCGAAGAAACGATTCCCTTCTCGCGTCACCATTCCCGCCGCGAGGTGAAGCGCGTTCGCCGCCGCGATCTTGCCGATCGCCTTGGCGGACGGCCCGTCGGCCGGCTCGGCCAGCTTGTCCAGCATCGCGCTTATGAAATAGCCGGTGGTGACGGTTTCGGGATAGATCAGCAGCTCGACACCCAGTTTCGCCCCCGCCTCGGCGAAGTTGCCGATCCGCTCGAGGTTTGCCGCAACGTCACCAAGGCTGCAGTCCATCTGCACCACGCCGACTTTCCAGTTGATGTCGTCCGTCATTGGGCAACTCCTCTCGGGCGCGTTCCCCGCACACCCGTCGCCGCCAGGAGGATCTCGTCTTCCGCGGCCCCGCGGGTCTCGAACTCCTCGACGACGGCGCGGTCCCGCATCACCAGGATACGATGGGTGATGGCCAGCAGCTCTTTGACCTCGGACGAGATCAATATTATGGCGACCCCCCGAGCCGCGAGCTCGATCAAGAGGTCGTAGATCTCGTCTTTCGCGCCGACGTCGATGCCGCGTGTAGGTTCATCGCAGATCAGAACCCGCGGCTCGCGCAGCAGCGCCCTGCCGAACACGACCTTCTGCTGGTTTCCGCCGCTTAGCTCGGTGATGGGGGAATGGAGCGACCGGGCCACAAGACGCAGCTGCTTGAGGATGCGACCTCCTTCCTGCCGCTCCGCCGTACCCCGCACCACGCCGAGCCGCGAGAACAACGGGAGCGCGGCCGCGGTCGCGTTGGTCAGGATCGAAAGGTTGGAGAAAAGGCCGTCCCGCTTGCGGTCTTCGGTGAGATAGATGATGCCGTCGCGAAAGGCGTCTTCCGGCGTCCGGAACTTGCGGGCTTCTCCCTGGACCCGGACCGTCGCCTCGCCCGGGCCACCCAGGCCCACGAGCGCCCGCGCGAGGTAGGATCGTCCCGCGCCAACGAAGCCGGCCAGGCCGACGATCTCTCCCGGGCGGAGCGCCAGCTCGGTCACCTGCGCGCCGCTTCGGTAGACCGCCTGCAGTACCGGTGAGGCCGTCGGGTCGACGTCCGGCAAATGGAAAGATTGCCGCACCTCATGACCGATCATCATTCGGACAAGCTCTGTCTCCTCGATTTCGTCGGTGCTCACCGTGGCGATCTTCCTGCCGTCGCGCAGGACCGACACCCGGTCGGCGATCTCGAAAATTTCGCCCAGCCGGTGCGAAACGTAGAGGGTCAGCAGGTTGTCGCGTTTCAAATTGAGGATGATGTCGAACAGGTTCGATTGCTCGGCCAGGGAAAGCACGGCCGTCGGTTCGTCGAGGATGAGAACGCGGGCCTCGATCGAGAGTGCCCGCGCGATCTCCACGAGCTGACGCTGGGCGACCGTCAGATCGCCGACCACATCCCCCGAGCGGAGGCCGAACCGATAATGGTCGAGCAAGGTGCTCGTTTCCGCCATGAGACGGTCGCGGTCGATAAGACCGAAGCGTCCAGCCGGCTCCCGCCCGAGAAAGACGTTACGGGCGACCGAGAGTTCGGCGACGAGGTTGAGGTCCTGGTAGACGGCGCTGATCCCGAGCTCCCGCGAGCGCAGGGGCGAGAATCCCGCCATCTGCTGGCCGTTGACACACACCTCGCCGGCGCTTGGAGCCAGGGCGCCGGCGAGGATGTTCATGAGCGTGGTCTTGCCGGCGCCATTGGCCCCGACGATCGCATGAACCTCTCCGAGGTCGGCCGCGATATCGACGTCCCGCAGTGCGACCACCCCGGGGAAGCTTTTCGAGAGGTTCCTGACCTCCAGAAAGGCCATCGCAGGCGAGGTTGGCCTAGGGCCCGGCGCCTGGGCTCATGACTTCGGCTTCCACTCCTCCGGAAGCGTGCTCGCCCACCAGTCGTCGGGCCGATCGGACTCGACGAAGTCCGTGTTCTTGTCGGGCGAGATGTACTCCGACGGCACCGTCATGCCACGTTCCACCGACTCCCCCTGCAGGATGCGCAGACCGAGCTTGACCGCCTCGGCCCCGACCCGTGTCGGGAAAGTCACGGCGCCGCCTTTCTCGTGCTCCTCGACCCATTTGAGCCAGCCGTTGTACTCGTCGCCGGGCGACATGACGACCTCCGGCAGACGGCCCGCCTCCTCGAAGGCTTCCGCAACCCCGATCGACATCTGACCCGCCGGTGAAAAGACGCCGTCGATTCTGGGATAGCGTTGCAACAGGTTTTCGGTGATCTGCTTGGCCTTGGCCCGATTCCAGTCGCCGTATTCGGCCGACAGAAGCTCGATGTCCGGGTACTCCTCCATCACCGCCTCGAGCGCCGCCAGCTGATCCACCGCCGCCGTGGTGCCGGGAATCGGCAGCATGGCGAAGATTTTGCCTTTGCCGCCCATGTCTTCGAAGAGCTGACGCGCCACCATCTCGCCCAGGACCCACTGATCGATGTAGGCGTTGGCGATCGTGCCCGGCGAGTAGGTGAAACCGCCACCCGTGTTGATGGTGGGAATGCCGGCCGCGACGGCCTTCTCCAGCGCGCTCTGAACGGCTTTCTCGTCCACCGGCCAATAAAGGATCAGGTCGACATCCTTGCTGATCAGATCCTCGATGTCCGAGACATGCTTGGTCGGGTTGAAGTTCGCGTCCGTGACGAGAACCTCCGCGATCTCGTCGTGTCGCGACGCCTCCCAAAGAATGTGCTGTCGGGCGAAGACGACCCAGGAATTGGTCAGATAGCCGGCCGCCAGGCCGACCTTGTAGGGCGGGTCCTTTTTGAATTTGCTGGTGTCGACCACCTCCGCCGCCCGCTTGAGCTGGAGATCCCGTTCGCCCTGTGCCAGGCTCGGGGGCACCGAAAGCATGAGTGCGACCGCTACCGCGGACGCGAGCCATGCGAAACGTTTGAATACCATCGTCTAGACCTCCCTCCCACAGCTCGTTCGAGACGATTACCTGTTACCGCGTACGCTTGAGATAGGCGTACAACGCGGATGCCAGAATGATGATCAGTCCCTTGACGGTAAGCTGCATATTGTAGCTGAGCCCGACGATGTTCACCAAATTGAAAGCCAGAACCAGCACGAAGACGCCTGCGACAGTGCCGCCGATGCCGCCACGACCGCCCTCGAAAGTCGTGCCGCCGAGTACCACGGCGGCGAGCACGTCGAACTCGAAGCCCCGTCCTGCGAAGGTGCTCGAAACCCCAGAACGCGCCAGCAAGGCAAGACCGGCGAGGCTCGCGAAGAAACCCGAAACCGTGTAGGTGACGACGGTCAGCCGGGCGACGGGCAGACCCGACAACATCGCCGCCTCGCGATTGCTCCCGACAAGGTAGAGGTTGCGTCCATAGCGTGTGAACCGCTGCACCAGTACGCCGAGCAAAGCCAGGATGGCGAAAGCGATCGCAAGCCCTGGAACGAGACCGCCAACGCGGTAGTTGAAAAACTCTCGGAACCCCGGCGACACCACGCCTCGGGCCGTTCCACCTGAGTAGATCTGGGTTATGCCGTAGACCGCGATCGCCATTCCGAGAGTCAGGATGAAGGGCGAGACCCGATTGAAGGCGATGAGCAGACCGTTCGCCAGCCCGACCGCCATTCCGACGACCAGACTCACGGCGATTGCCATGGGTATGTTTGCGATCTGGCCGTCCATGAAGACCGCGGAGACAACGGCGGTGAGGGAAATCACGGCTCCCACCGACAGGTCCACACCCCCGAGCACCATGACGAAGGTGACGCCGATCGCCGCAATCCCTACCGGCGCCACCTGACGCACGACGTTGAACAGATAGATCGGTCTGAGGAACGCCTCCGACAGGATCGCGGCCACCGCGAACAGGGCAAGGAGCACGAACCAGATAGCGTAGGATTCCAGCCACCTTGTCCAAGGCATGCGGTCCGATGCGCCGGCTATTTCCACGTCCTCTACTCCTTCGGCTGGTTGACGAGGATTGCGCCGATCACGATCAGACCCTTTATCAGCAACTGCACGAACGATGAGATCTCGAGCAGGTTCAGGATGTTGCTCGTGAGCCCGAGAACGAAGACCGCGGCGACGGTCCCGGCAATCGTGCCGCGACCTCCGGCGAGGGTCGCGCCGCCCAGAACGACGGCGGCGATCGCATCCAGCTCGAGGCCGACGCCGGCGTTGGGATAGCCGGTGCCGAGCCGGCCCGCGACCAGAAGGCCTGCAATACCGGCGCTTAGCCCGGAGAGGACGAAGGCGAGCAGCTTGACTTTGTCGACATCGATGCCCGCGCGTCTCGCACCCTCCTCGTTGCCGCCCACCGCGTACACGTGGAAACCATAGCGCGACCGGCTGAGCAGAGAATGAGCCAAACCGCCGATAATCAGCAGCAGCAAAGCCGAGAACGGGATACCGAGGAGATCGCCGTTGGCGGCCCACTCGATTTCCCGCGAAACCAGGCCAACGCTCCGGTCGGTATAGACGAAGATCGCACCCTGCAGGACGCTCAGCATGCCGAAAGTCAGGATCAGCGGGTGAATGCGTAGAACGTTATTCAAGACGCCGTTTACGAGCCCGATGCCGCCACCGACGAAGAGCGCGAGCATGATGGCCGGGATCGTCATCGCCGACCGACCGTCCATCAGATCGGCAGTCGTCACGACAACGAGACCGGCGAGCATCCCCACTGAAAGATCGATCAGCCCGGCGACGATAACGAACGTCTGACCTATTGCCAGGACCGCAAGGGCGGCCGATTGTTTGAGCACATTGGCGAGGTTCCCGAGGTCGCGGAACTCACCGATGAACGCGGTCGCGAAAACCAGCATTGCGAGAAGCAGCCAGTAGATGCCGTATCGCTGGATGACCTCGCCCCGGGGAAACACGGCCTCCATGCGACATGTCCCGTCTTTTCAGCGCGTCCGCTAGATCCGGGCGAGCAGCGATTCACTCCGCTCCACCCAGCCGAACTTCATTGCGAAATTCTTGAGGGTGGCCGCGTGCAGCTCGGGGTCGAAGGATGACACGGCGTCTTCCACGAGCGTTGTCTTGTATCCGTAATGAAAGGCTTCGCGCGCGGTCTCCTCGACACAGATCTGTGTCACCGTTCCGGTCACGACGACCGCGTCGATGCCGCGTTCGTGAAGGAGCTGGTCAAGGTTCGTTCGGTGAAACGCGCCGTAGCCAAACTTCTCGATGATTGGATCGCCGGGCTCGGGATAGATCTCGCCGACGATGTCCGTGCACTCGAGCGCGCCCGCGTCTTCGTAGGTCCGTACGTGGCCTTTCCAGCAACACTTCGTGTCGGGAAAGCATTCCGGCGACCATTCCCAGAGCAGATAGTATTCGGGATGCGATATGAACTTGGTGTAGACGATCGGCTGCCCCCTGGCCCGGAACACCTCGATAAGCGCGTGGTGGGCTGGAATGGTAGCGCGGGCGTCCGGGACCTCGAGTGGCGCCCCGGCTCGAACGAAGTCATTCTGCATGTCGACGATGACCAGCGCCGCGTGCCGCACGCGATCCTCAGGCGAGACGCGCGATGCGCCTTCCGTCATGGTGCTCCTCCCGGCGGGTGGACCACGCCTCTTCTTGCCTGCCCAGAAGATCGTGCCGAGAGTCGGTCGCTTTGGCAACCGCGGTGCGAAAGGGTTGAAGACCGGACAGAAGAGAAGGGATGCGGTACATGAACAGAGCTCTACCTGCGCGGACGCCCACCACCGTGGCCGATATGCTACGTTCCATCCGCAGTGGATCAGGCCAATCGGCGACCAACGGAACGAATTTCGGGGAATATAGATGAGCGAGCAGCCCGTTGGGATCGTTACAGGCGCGAGCGGTGGAATCGGTACCGCCGTGGCACGCAAACTCAGCGCCAAGGGTTATCACCTCGCATTAATGTCGCGCAGCGGGTGTCGCGAGATTGCCGAAGAGCTGGGAGCCTTGGGAGTGGCCGGGTCAGTACTGGATGACAACGATGTGCAAAACCTGGTCGACCAAACAATGCAGCGCTTTGGGCGGGTTGATGGAGTTGTGTACGGCGCCGGCCGTCATGCTCAAATCT
>JBHICL010000141.1:0-7696 GCA_046759605.1 Alphaproteobacteria bacterium
TCGTGGGCGGGCCTGGGTCGTGGGATGGGCCTGGCCATGAGTCAATTTTAGGGCAACATCTGGAACAAAGCAAGAACTTACGATCCATCGACACCAGATCTGCTAGACCAGCTCGAGAGGATCGGGACCCAGCCATTGGGACCGCGCGGCGGCGATGGCGTCGGGACCGAAGGAAGCGGCGATGTGGCGCTCGGCGTGCGCGAGGAGCGCGGGATTGCGCTGCACGACCGGTTGCGTCTCCGCCCAGTCGGCGCGCCAGCGGGCGAGCCAGGTCATGGTCCGGAGCCAGGTGAGGCGGCGCATGGGCATAAGCCAGGGCGCGAACGCCGCCCTGGCGTCCGCATCCACGAGATCCAGGTAGTGGCGGTAGAATGCGCGCACGAGCTCGCGCGAGGGGGCGGCCGGCGCGTCCGGGTCCCAGCCCACCGACACGGCCAGGGTGGCGTGGGCCAGGTCGATGGGCGCGGCTCCGTAGACGGCCTTCTCCAGATCGACGAACCAGGCCTTGCCGGCGTCGTCGATAAGAAAGTTGCCGGGATGGGTGTCGGTGCCCACGAGCGCGAGCCTGAAGCCATGATCCTCCGGCGTCCCGGCCAGGCCCCGCGCCCAATCGAGCTCCGCCTCGAGGGCCGAGCGCGCCGCGGGCTCGAGGCGCGCGCCGGTCAGGTAGGAAGCCTGCTCCTCGATGACCGCCAGGGTCGCGGCCACGGGCCGGTCGTGCGAAAGCAGTGGTGGCCGGGCCGCGGGGCGCGGGACCGCCAGCGTGTGGAGCGCCGCGAGCGCCCCGGCCATGGCATGGAAGTCCTCGGGTCCGGCCGGTGGGCGGCCTGGGACCTCCTGGACGATGAGGGCCCCCGTGGGCACGGGGTCGCCGGCCGGGATGACGTCGATGAGCGCCGGCACGTGGCCGCTGGCCGCGGCGCGCGCGAACGCGGCCGTCTCGTAGGCGAGCATGCGGGGTGGCGGCATCTTCCATTGCGAAAAGCGGGGCACGCGCACCACCAGACCCCGCCCGCGGATACGCACGTGGTCGTGGGAGACGCCCTTGGTGGCGAAGGGCTCGAGCGCCTCCCGCGGCAGGTCGCGAAAGGCGTCGAGCCGCTTGAGAGAGCGGTAGAGCTCGTCCAGTCCGGTGGTCATCGGTGTCGGGTCCAGCCCCGGCCCCTCCCGGGCTCACTCGTGCTCGTGCTCGCGCAGCCTTGGTAGCAGCTCGACGAAGTTGCACGGCCGGTGCCGGAAGTCCAGCTGGTCGCGCAGGATGCCGTCCCACCCGTCCTTGCAGGCGCCCGGGGAGCCCGGCAGAGCGAACAAATATGTGCCGCCGGCCACGCCCGCGACCGCGCGGGATTGTATGGTCGAGGTCCCGATCTTCTGGTAGCTGATCCAGCGGAAAGTCTCGCCGAAGCCGGGGATCTCCTTCTCCGATACCCTTCGGATGGCTTCGGGCGTGACGTCGCGTCCGGTGACCCCGGTGCCGCCGGTGGAGATGACGACATCGACGCCCGGATCCTCGATCCAGGCCCGGAGCCGGGCAACGATGGCCTCGATCTCGTCCTTGACGACGGCGCGGCCGGCCAGCCTGTGCCCCGCTCGTTCGAGTCGCTCGATAAGCACGGCGCCGGAGCGATCGTCGGCCTCCGTGCGGCTGTCCGAGACCGTCATTACCGCGATGTTGACTGGGATAAAGGGCCGGCTTTCGTCAGTTCGAGACATATCCGTTTCGGGCATTGTCCAGACGCGTGTATCCGGGCCAATCGCCCGCGACCACGGCGTTCAGGGACGGCGTCGGTTGCCCCATACGGTGCCGGTAGATCCACAGGTTCGTCAACACGCGCTCGATGAAGATGCGCGTCTCTCTGAGCGGCAGGCTCTCGATGAACAGGAGCGGGTCGTTCTGATAGCTGATTTTCCGGCTCCAAAGCCTGAGATTGCCCGGGCCGGCGTTGTAGGCGGTGGCGAGGCGGAAGAGATCGCCCTTGACGGCACCGTGTTCGAGCAGGTGGTCGAGGTAGCGCTGACCCAGCTTCATGTTGAACTCCGGGTCGAACAGCCGGTACCTCTCCGATCCGCGCAGGGCGCGACGGCGGCCGATGAAGCTGGCGGTCCGCGGCATCAGCTGCATGAGGCCGCGGGCGCCGGCCGGGCTTTTCGCCCGGGTCTTGAAGCTCGACTCCTGGCGGATGAAGGCGTAGACGAGCGCCCGGTCCAGCTCGAAGCCGCCTTCCGGCACCCAATGGGGCAGCGGGAACAGGACCGCCGCCGGCGCCTCGCCGCCCTCGATCCGCCGGCCGAGCCTCAGCGAAAGGGCCGGCATGGCTGTGCGGCTGGCGAGCGCCATGATCGGTGGCATCAGGTCCGGGCGGGCGCCGGCGAGGTTCAGGAGCTCCTGCTCCGCCTCGGCGTCGCGACCGACCTGCAGCAGCGCTATCGCCCTTGCCCCTTGCTCGGTCGTGGTGATGGCCGCGAGCGCGTGGCGGCTCAGCTCGGGCAGGGTCCAGTCATAATCGAGATCGAGGGACAACGCCCGGCGCGAAAGCAGTCCGTAGAACGTGAAGGGGTGAGCCGCGCCGATGGAAAGCCATTTGTTGACATCGGCCGGCTTGCGCGCGAGCAGGCTTGCGCGAGCGGCCCAGTACGCACCCGCCGCGGTGTTCCAGTCCGACGCGGTGGGCGAGGTCGCCAGCGCCGAGAAATGGCGGAGCGCGTCGTCGATGCGGCCCATGCGCCAGGCTGCCAGCCCGCCCCACCAGTGGGCGAGCGGCACCGCGCCCGTATTCGCCGCGGCCCGGTCGGCCGACGCCAGCGCCTCGGCGTCCTTGCCGGCCTGGTAGTATCCACGCGCGATGTCGCGGCGTCCCTCGTCGTATTCCATCGGCGAGAGCAGCTTGCGGGCGATGGGCTGCGCCAGCACCTGGCGCGCGCCCGTGGGCCAGCCGCGCCTGACCCGGCTGCGGACCTTCGCTTTGATGCGTCTCGCCTGCCGGCGCTGGGTGCGTGTAAGCCCGGAGCGTGGCGGCGCCTGGTTCACCTCGTGCCTGAGCGGCGGCAGGGAATGCAGGTTCGGTGGCTGCGGCCGCTTGACGCCCCTTGGCATGCGACGCACGCCCAGCCGGTATATGCGCCGAGCCTGGGGATGGTCCGCGTAATTCGCCATCCACGACCTGAGCTCCTTGAAGCGGGAGCGGTAGGCGGTGGGGTGCAGATAGCGTTGCGCGAGCACGTGGCCCATGAGCCTGTGGTCATCGAGCTGGTCGATGAGGCGATCGGCCGTCGCCCAGTCCCCTGTTTCCTGGGCCGCGAAAATCTTGGCGTAGCGGGCCTCGTCCTGCCTGGAAAGCACGCCGGGCACTTCGCCGAGCCCCGTGACCCGGACCATGCCTGGTCCCACGAGCGCCGTCTCGACGATGTCCTCGGCGCGGGCCCCATCCGCCCACGGCCAGGCAATGAGACCCGTGAGAACCAGCGCCAGGAGATGAGCGCGAAAATGCCGGGAACCCCTGAGCAGCAAAGCAGCGTCCTTCTTTGCTGTGGAAACGAGACCCGTCTTCGGGGACGAAAAATATGCCAGCGATGGTTACGTGACGGTAAAGGCTTACATCGGTAACCGCGTCGGGGGCAAGGGGATCACCCGAAGGGCGTAGAGATACCTCTTTTTGGGGATCAGGTCCCGGTGCGCTCGGCGAGGCGGTTCTTGATCTCCAGGAAATCCCGCCAGGCCTCTCGCTTCTGCATCGGTTGGCGCAGCAGATAGGCCGGGTGATACGTGGCCATGGCGGGCACGGACTCGGCCCCCTCCGCGGGGCGGTAGTCGTGCCAGCCGCGCAGGCGCGTGATGCCTTCGGTCCGGCCCAGCAGCGTTTTCGCCGAGACACCGCCCAGAAAGACCAGCACGGCCGGCGCGACGATCTCGATGTGCCGTTGGATGAACGGCAGGCAGGCGGCGATCTCCGCGAGCGTGGGCGAGCGGTTTCCCGGCGGCCGCCAGGGCAGGATGTTGCTGATGTAGGCGGTCGTGCGGTCCAGCCCGATATGGCCCAGCATCACGTCCAGAAGCCTGCCGCTCAGCCCGACGAAGGGCAGGCCCTCGCGGTCCTCCTCGCGACCCGGCGCCTCGCCGATCAGCATCAGTCGTGCGCCGGGGTTGCCGTCGGCGAACACGAGATTGGTGGCTGTCGCCTTCAGCACGCAACCCTCGAAGCTCTCCAGCGCCGCGCGAAGCTCGACCAGGTCGCGGGCGGCGGCCGCCGCCTCCCGGGCGGTGCGCGTGGCCTCGTCGGGGGAGACGAGGGGTGGATAAGAGGGACGGGGCGGCGATGGCTGCCTCGGCTTGCCGGTCCGCGCCCCGGCCTTCTCCTGCTTCTCGTGCCGCTTGGCGAAGCGGTCGAGGGGGGTGTCGCCGATTGCCTCGTCGGCGCCGGCTTCGAACTGCCAGCGTAGCGCGGCCAGCATCTCCTTCCTGGTCTTCCCAGCCATGGCTCGTATTCTATCACCTCGGCGGCCGCACACACAGGCCCGGGCCAAGGTGGGATCTTTGTGCTATAGGGCTGAGGCGCGCCGTGAGGGGCGAGGGGGAATGACATGAGCGTCGAGCGCGAGTCCATGACCTATGATGTGGTCGTCGTCGGTGCGGGGCCTGCGGGACTCGGCGCCGCCATTCGTTTGAAACAGCTGGCGAGCGAGGCGGGCCGCGAGCTCGGCGTCTGCGTGCTCGAAAAAGGCTCGGAGGTCGGCGCCCACATCCTGTCCGGCGCGGTGCTGGAGCCGCGGGCGCTCGACGAGCTGATCCCGGACTGGAAGGACCGCGGCGCGCCGGTCCGAACGCCGGTCACCGAGGATCGTCTCCTGTTCCTCGGCAGACGGACCGCGTTCGCGGTGCCGGGTTTCGCCATGCCGCCGGCGATGAGGAACCACGGCAACTACGTCATCAGCCTGGGGCTCCTGTGTCGCTGGCTCGCCGAGCAGGCGGAGGCGCTGGGCGTCGAGATCTACCCCGGCTTCGCGGCCGCCGAGGTGCTCTATGATGAGGATGGGCGTGTCCGCGGCGTCGCCACCGGCGACATGGGCGTGGGACGGGACGGCGAGCCGACCGCGTCCCATACGCCGGGCGTGGAGCTGCATGCCACCTACACCTTCTTCGCCGAGGGGTGCCGCGGACACCTGGGCAAGGAGTTGATGGCGCGTTTCAACCTGCGCGAGGGCGTGGAGGAGCAGACCTACGGCATCGGCATCAAGGAGCTCTGGGAGGTGGAGCCGTCCAGGCATCGGCCCGGGCTGGTGATGCACACGGCCGGCTGGCCGCTGGATGGCGGCACGTATGGCGGGTCCTTCCTGTATCACCTCGAGGACAACCAGGTTTCCGTGGGGTTCGTGGTGGGTCTCGACTATCGCAATCCCTACCTTTCGCCCTTCGACGAGCTGCAACGCTTCAAGACCCATCCGCGGATCCGGCCGACCTTCGAGGGTGGCAGGCGGGTCTGCTATGGCGCCCGCGCGATCAACGAGGGCGGTCTGCAGTCGCTGCCCAAGCTCACCTTCCCGGGTGGCGCGCTGATCGGATGCGAGGCGGGCACGTTGAACATGCCCAAGATCAAGGGCACCCACACGGCGATGAAGTCCGGGATGCTGGCCGCGGAGGCCGCGTTCGCGGCACTGGCGGGGGGCGAGCCCCCGGTCGAGCTCACGACGTACACGGACGCTTTCCGCGCCTCCTGGGTGTTCGAGGAGCTCAGGCGGGCGCGCAACGTGCGGCCGTCGTTCAAATACGGCCTGTGGCTGGGGACGCTGCTGGTCGGGCTCGACCAGGTCGTGCTGCGCGGCCGCGCCCCCTGGACCCTCGGGCACGGCCGCACCGATCACGAATCGACCGGTCGCAAGACCGACCACCGGCCCATCGACTACCCGAAGCCCGACGGCAAGCTGACCTTCGACAGGCTGTCCTCGGTGTTCGTCTCGAACACGAACCACGAGGAGAACCAGCCGGTCCACCTGACGCTCCGGGACGAGGACGTGCCGATTAGGGTGAATCTGGCTCAATATGACGCGCCGGAGCAGCGCTACTGCCCGTCCGGGGTCTATGAGATCGTGGAGGAGAACGGCGAGCGGCCGCGGCTCCAGATCAACGCGCAGAACTGCGTCCACTGCAAGACCTGCGACATCAAGGACCCTTCTCAGAACATCCATTGGGTGGCGCCCGAGGGCGGCGGTGGACCCAACTACCCCAACATGTAGCCCCGCGGGTGGCAGCGGGTTGCGGCAAGGGCCGCGTCACGACAACGTGACCTAGCGGCGCACCGGCGTCTTCGCTAAACTCCGCGCCCGCGACGAGAACCTGGAACGGGAGATCACCCAGTGTCGCAGTCGGTCCCTCGCCTGAGCCTTGCGGCTCGCGTGTTCCCGGTGCTTGCGGCTGTCTTCGCCGCGGCGCTTCATTCCATGGCGCCCACGAGCGGCGCCACGGCCGCGCCCGCCACCGGCCTTCTGGCCGCGCCAGGTGAGGCGCTGGCCCGCGCCGGCTTACGATTGGTCGTCAAGAACTCGACCTACGGCAAGTACCTGGCGGCGGGTCATGCCGAAAGCGTGCACGACTATGCCACCGCGGCCGAGCTGATCGCGGAGGTGCTCGCGGAGCGCCCCGACGATCCGGAGCTGTTGTCCCGCGGCCATCGGCTGATGGCCATGGCCGGCCGCATGGAGGATGCGGTCAGGCTGGCGCGTCATCTGTTGGAGGTCGAGCCCGCCGATCCCGAGGCCCAGGTGGTGGTTGCGGCTCACGAGATCAAGATGGGGGCGCACGAGGCCGCAGCCGACAGGCTCGAGGCGATCGAGCGATCCGGCGCCAACCAGCTGATCGTTCCCCTGCTTAGGGCCTGGGCCCTGGCCGGGGCGGACGAGCTCGAGGACGGACTGGACGAGCTCGAAGCATTGGCCGAGGAAGGCGCGTTCGAGGTCTTCGCGGCGTTGCATGCGGGCCTGATCGCCGACTACGCCGGTGATGCGGAGGCGGCGGAGGAGGGTTATTCCCGGGCGCGGGGGGCGGCGCGCGGCCTGCCCTTGCGGCTCGTGGAGGCTTACGGCTCCTATCTGAGCCGCGCGGGCCGGTTCGATGAGGCCAAGGCGATCATGACGGCGTTCCTGGAGCAGCAACCCGACGATCTTCTGCTCGAAGAGGCGCGGGCGAGGCTGGCCGCGGGGCGCGAGCTGGCGCCCATGGTCTCCGCGCCGAGCGACGGGGTCGCCGAGGTGCTGAGCAGCGTGGCGCGCCGCCTCGCCAGCGAGGGGGCGAGCGCCGAGGCGATGCCGTATGCGCGGATGGCGCTCGATTTGAGGCCGGACGATCCTCTCTCGCAACTCCTGCTCGCCGAGATCCTGAGCAACCTGGGCCGGACCGATGATGCCCTGATCGCCTTCGAGGCCGTGGACCGGTCCTCGCCTTACGCCTGGACGGCGCGGCTCAACGAGGCGCAGACCCTCGAAACCCTGGACCGGATGGCCGACGCGGTGGCGCTTCTGCGCAGGATGGTCGACGAGCGGCCGGAGCGGTCGGACGCCGCCCAGGCCCTTGGCAACATACTGCGTTTCAACGAGCGTTTTCGCGAGGCCGTGAAGGCCTATGACGTCGCCATCGACCGCCTCGACGCGATCGAGCAGCGGCACTGGCGGCTTCTCTACGCGCGCGGGATCGCCCTCGAGCGCTCGA
>JBHICL010000142.1:0-7678 GCA_046759605.1 Alphaproteobacteria bacterium
CGTGGCTCAGTCGCGCGCCGAGGCATGGCGCTTGCATCCGCCGGACTATCCGATCGTGGCCGCGGGCAGCACGGGCAGCATTCCCGCGACCGCAGACCTCCTCGCGACCGTCGCCGATCTGCCCGAGGGATCCGTCGTCCTGCCCGGGCTCGATCGTGAGCTCGACGACGAGAGCTGGCGCCAGCTCGGGCCCAGCCATCCCCAGTACGGCCTTGCGCAGCTTCTCGAGCGGCTGGGGGTCGCGCGCGCCGATGTGCCGGATTGGCGCTTCCCCGGGGGCAGGTCCGATGCCGCCTGGCGGGACCAAGGCGCGCCGCCGGCCCGCCTTCGCCTCATATCCGAGACGATGCGCCCCGCCGAGACGACCAACGCATGGATCGGCGTGACGGACCTGGACGCCCGGGCACTCGAGGACGTGGCGCTGATCGACTGCCCCGGCAGTCACGAAGAGGCGGGGACGATAGCCCTCGTCATGCGCGAGGCCCTGGAGCAGGAGGGAGGCGGCACGTGCGCTTTGGTGACACCGGACCGCAACCTCGCGCGCCGGGTCGTCGCCGAGCTCCGCCGCTGGGGCGTGTGGGTCGACGACTCCGCCGGCACCCCTCTGGCCGACACGGCGCCGGGCTCGTTCCTCAGGTTGACGGCGCGCATGGTCGCCGACGAGGCAGCACCGGTACCGCTGCTGGCGGCTTTGAAGCATCCACTGGCCGCGGGTGGGCTGACCGTCGGCGCTTTCCGGGCCCGCGCCCGCGCGCTGGAGCGCGTCCTCCTACGGGGCCCGAGGCCCGCACCGGGCCTCGACGGACTGCTGCGCGGCCTCGCGGCGTCCGAGGACGACCAATGGCAACGGGCTTCGATAGATCGGGCGGGGCTCGTCGGCTGGGTCGAGGATATCGTGCGTCGGGGCGAGCCGCTCGCGCGCGCCATGGCGAAGGACACGCTGGCGCTGGACGAGCTTCTGCACGCCCACCTGGAGTTCGCCGAGGCCATGGCCGCGACGCCCGAAAAAAGCGGCGCCGAACGAATCTGGGCCGGGGATGCCGGCGAGGCGGTGGCCACATTCGTCTCCGAGCTGACCGCCGCGGCCGAAGTCCTGGGGCCGATTGCGACGGACTCCTATCCGGCAGTCCTCGAAGCGCTCATGTCCGGCCGCGTCGTACGGCCCACATACGGGACCCACCCCCGGCTGGCCATACTCGGCCCACTGGAGGCCCGGCTCCAGCGCTTCGACGTGATGATCCTCGGCGGCCTCAACGAAGGTACATGGCCGCCGGAGCACGACACCGGCCCATGGATGAGCCGGCCGATGCAGAGCGACTTCGGCCTTCCGCTCCCGGAGCGACGCGTGGGCTTGTCGGCGCACGACTTCTGCCAGGCCTTCTGCGCCGGCTCCGTGGTCATGACCCGCGCCGAGCGCGTGGAAGGGACGCCGACGGTACCATCGCGCTGGCTGGCTCGCCTCCAGCATCTTGCGACCGGGAGAGGGTTGCCGGACCCGCGGGAGAACGGTCGCACCTGGCGGGCCTGGCAGCGCCAGCTCGACCGGGTCTCCACGGGTCTCGGCCGGCGCGAGCCGCGGCCGGCGCCCGCGCCCCCCGTCGAGGCGCGCCCGAGACACCTTTCGGTCACGCAGATCGAGACCTGGATGCGAGATCCGTATGCCATCTACGCGCGTCACATCCTGCGCCTCCGCGCTCTCGATCCCATCGACGCCCTTCCCGACGCGGCCCGGTACGGCACCCTGGTCCACCGGACCCTCGAGGAGTTCATGCGCGCGCGCGCGCCGTTCGCCGACGCCCATGCGGCGCTCGGGGAGCTTCTCGCGATTGGCGAGCGGACGTTTCAGCCACTCAACGCGTTTCCAGGCGTCTGGTCATTCTGGTGGCCCAGATTCCAACGGGCCGCGAGGTCGTTCGTGGAGCACGAGGCCAAGCGCGGCCCCCACGTGCGCGCCTCGTTCGCCGAGGTGCGGGGAGAGCTGCCGATCGAGGCGCCGGCGGGGCCCTTCACACTTTCGGCGGTCGCGGACCGGATAGACCGCCTCGCGGACGGCGGCATCGCCATCATCGACTACAAGACCGGAAAGGCGCCGGGACCGAAGGAAGTCGCGGCGGGATTCGCGCCACAGCTTCCTCTCGAGGCCGCCATCGCCGTGGCGGGCGGTTTCGCGGAACCAGGCCCCTCGACGGTTTCGGAACTGCTCTACTGGCAGGTCCGCGTCGGGGCCGATGCGGGGCCGAGACCCAGCGCGGACGAACAGCCGGCTGTACTGGCGGGGCAGGCGCTCGCCGGCTTTCTCGCCCTCGTGGCCGCGTTCGACGACCCCGCCACGCCCTATGAAAGCCGGCCTCGGCCGGAGCAGGCGCCCCGCTACTCCGATTACGAGCATCTCGCCCGTATCAAGGAATGGGCCTCGGGCGGGCCGGACGAGGACGAATGAGCACGACCGTCAGTGTCATCACGCTCGCGGACTACAAGCAGCGCCAAGCCTCCCGTCCGGACGCCAGCGTCTGGGTGGAGGCATCCGCGGGCTCGGGCAAGACCAAGGTACTCACGGACCGCGTTCTGAAGCTGCTGCTGCAGGGGACCGAGCCCCAGCGCATTCTTTGCCTCACCTTCACCAAAGCCGCCGCCGCCGTCATGAGCAACCGCCTCAGCACCCAGCTGGGGAACTGGGCCACCGCGCAGGGGGACGAGCTGGAAAAGGACCTCACGGAGCTTCTCGACCGGCCGGCCGCGGAGCGGGAACGGCGCCTTGCGCCGCAGCTGTTCGCCCGTGTTCTCGACACCCCCGGCGGCATGAAGATCATGACGCTGCACGCGTTCTGCCAATCGGTGCTGCGACGGTTCCCGTTGGAAGCGTCCGTGGCCGCGCATTTCGAGGTCATGAGCGAGCGCGACACGGCGGAAATGCTGGACGCGGCTCGCGCCGAGACTCTGGCCCGCGGGAACTCGGGCGCGGACCCGGCCCTGACCGCGGCGCTGGACGTGGTCACGACAAGCGTGCATGAGATGCATTTCCCGGAGCTCGTCAGCGAGGTGATCGCCGAGCGCGCCCGCATCGCCAGTCTGATCGCCGACCTTGAAGACCTCGAACGGGTCATCGAGCGGGTTCACGAGACGCTGGGGGTGGGCGCCGGAACGACGCCGGAGATGGTGGTCGAGGCAGCGTGCGCGACGGGAGCGTTCGACGAGGGGGCGCTGCGCAAGGCCGCCGAGATACTGTCGGGCGGGAGCGAAAAAACGGACCGGCCCAATGCCCGGGCCATCACCGAGTGGCTCGACGATCCGGACGGTCGCGCGGCAAGCTTCGATACCTATCTCGGCGTGTTCTTCAAAGGCAACGACCGGCTCGAGCCCAGGTCGCCAAAGTCCATGTTCACGAAGGCCGCCGCGCCGGCGGAGCCGTTCCTGCTGGCCGAGCAGAGCCGGCTCGAGCACGTCGTCGAGCATCGGCGCAAGGCGACCGTCGCGCGAGCGACATCGGCGCTTCTGCGTCTGACCGGCACGCTGCTCGCCACCTACGAGCACAAGAAAGCGGTCCGTGCGCTGCTCGACTACGACGATCTCATCCTCAAGACGCGCAACTTGCTCGAGAGCCCCGGGGTCGCCCCATGGGTGCTCTACAAGCTGGATGGTGGGCTCGACCACGTGCTCATCGACGAAGCCCAGGACACGAACCCGGAACAGTGGCAGGTGGTGCGCGCCCTGGTCGAGGAGTTCTTCGCGGGGCTCGGGGTCGGCGACGAGGACCGCGCCAGGCGCCGCACCGTGTTCGCGGTCGGCGACGTGAAACAGTCGATCTACAGCTTCCAGCGGGTCGACCCCGCGGCATTCGGGGCCATGCGAGAGCACTTCAGCGGGCGCGTCAACGATGCCCGGCTGGAATGGGACGACGTCAGCCTCGACGTCTCATTCCGCTCCACCCGTCCGATCCTCGAAGCCGTCGATCGGGTCTTCGCCGGCAGCCCGGCCCGCGTCGGCGTCGTTCCGGACGGCATCGACCTGCACCATTTGCCCCAGCGCATGGATGCCGCCGGGCTCGTGGAGATATGGCCGCCGCTCACCCCGCGAGACAACGAGCACCCGGCGCCCTGGAAGCCACCCATAGAGCGAATACCCACCGACAACGCCCGCGACCGCCTGGCGCGCCTTCTGGCGCGACGCATCAGGAACTGGCTCGACGAGGGCGAGCGGTTGCGCGGCCAGCCGATCGCGCCGGGAGACATCATGATCCTGGTCCGCCGCCGCGGCGCGTTCGTCGAGGAGATGGTCCGCGCCCTCAAGGATCTCGAAGTGCCCGTGGCCGGCATAGATCGCATGGTGCTGACCGAGCAGATCGCCGTCATGGACCTGGTCGCGCTCGGCCAGTTCCTGCTTCTCCCCGAGGACGATCTGACCCTGGCGACGGTCCTCAAGGGCCCGCTCATCGGGCTTGGCGAGGACGAGCTGTTCGAGCTGGCGCACGGCCGCGCCGGCAGCCTGTGGGGCGCGCTCAGGCCTCATGCCGGGCGCGCCGGACGGTTCGGAGACGCCCATGCGGCCCTCGATGGACTTCTGCGGCGCGTCGATTTCGTACGCCCCTACGAGCTCTACGCCGAGGTGCTGGCGCAGGGGGGGCGGCGGCTGTTGTTGTCGCGGCTGGGGGCAGAGGCGGAGGACCCGATCGACGAGTTCATGAATCTCGCCTTGGCTTACGAGCGCACGAACGCGCCATCGCTGCAGGGGTTCCTGCACTGGCTGGCGGCGGGTCAGGCGGAGGTCAAACGGGACCTGGAGCAGGGCGGTGACGAGGTGCGGGTCATGACGGTGCATGGGGCCAAGGGTCTCCAGGCCCCGATCGTCATCCTGCCGGACACATTGCAGATGGCCGACAAGCAGCCACGGCTCCTGTGGCCGGGCGACGAACCAACGCCTCTATGGGCCCCCTACAAGGCGGACCGGGACACCGTTACGGAAAAGGCTGGCGATGAGGCGCGGGCGGCGCGGGACGAGGAATACCGGCGCCTGCTCTACGTGGCGATGACCCGTGCCGAGGATCGGCTGTACGTGTGCGGCTGGCACACCAAGCGGAGCGAACCCAAGGACTGCTGGTACAACCTCGTGCGCGGCGCGCTGGAGGGCGTGGCGCGCGCGGAGACCGATCCGTTTCTCGCATCCTGTGGCGAGAACGTCGATCCCATCGTCCTGCGGCTCGAACAGGCACCCACCGCAACCGGTGAAGCGCCTGAGCGCGCCGCACCGGAATTCGCCGTACCGCCCCTGCCGCCCTGGGCCGACACGAAGCCGCCGGAGGAGCCTCACCCGCCGCGTCCCCTGGCGCCGTCGCGCCCTGTGGACGAGGAGCCCCCGGTCGTGTCACCGCTTTCACAGGGGCGAGCGGATCGATTCCATCGCGGCCGTCTCATCCATCGCCTGCTGCAGGGCCTGCCCGACCTGCCTGCGGAACGCCGGCGGCAGGCATGCCAGCGCTTTCTTGCGCGCCGCGTCCATGGTCTCGACGAGGGCGAGCGCGAAGCGATCGTCCGCGAGGTGATGGCCGTGCTCGAGGATTCGCGGTTTTCGATCCTGTTCGGCCCCACGAGCGCGGCCGAGGTTCCGCTCACGGGCGTCGTCGGAGGGGGATCGGAAGCCGTCGTCGTCTCCGGTCAGGTGGATCGCCTCGTGGTGACGGAGGAGGACGTGTTGATCGTCGACTACAAGACCAACCGGCCGGCCCCCGGGGCGCCGGGCGACGTGCCCGCCGCCTATCTCCACCAGATGGCCGCGTACCGCGGTCTCTTGCGCGAGGTGTATCCGGACAGGCAGGTGCGCTGTGCGCTATTGTGGACCGACGGGCCCCGGATGATGCAGCTCGAGGACGAGCTCCTCGATCCCCACGAGCCCCAGCGTGCGGCCGGGGAGCTGCCGGCCCAGCTTGACGGGGATATGGGCCGTACCTAGATTTTCCGCGGGGGCCACGGTCGGACGGCAACGACGAGGATGGCAATGACACCGATCAAGATCAGCGATGATTCCTTCGAGGCCGATGTCTTGAAGTCCGACAAGCCCGTGCTGGTCGACTTCTGGGCCGAGTGGTGTGGCCCGTGCAAGCAGATCGGTCCGTCGCTGGAGGAGCTGGCCAACGACAAGGCCGGCGACCTGACGGTCGCCAAGCTCAACATCGACGAGAACCCGATGACCCCGACGAAATACGGCGTGCGCGGCATCCCCACCCTGCTGCTGTTCAAGGACGGTCAGGTCGAATCCATGAAGGTCGGCAGCATGCCGAAGAGCCAGCTCTACGAGTGGGTCGAATCGGTCCTTTGAAACCTCGCCGCTCGCCGGCGCCGGAGGGGAAGCGGTTGATGTACGGAGACTCATAATGGGCGTAAGGGTAGGGCGAAATGACCCTTTGCTCGGTGGATTCTACACTATCCGTGAAGCAGCGCGCCTTCTTCAGATTGAAAATCGGCAAAGAATTTATAGGTGGTTGCGGCCATCTCGCAAAGGTGTTGGCGCGGTCCTAACACGCGACTATAAGCCCCTTGATAAATCTCAAGAGCTTAGTTTTTGGGATTTGATTGAGGTCAGATTTGTTGAACATTTCCGCCGACAGGGGCTGAGTCTCCAATATCTTCGGAAAGTCGCCGTGCTTGCACGGCGGGAATTCAAAACACAGCATCCATTTGCATTGTCGAAGGCTGAATTTCTGACAGACCGAAAAAGGATTTTTGAACAGACAGCTGAAGGAGAGGGACGGAAGGTTCGAGAATTACTCAGCGGTCAGTATGAGATGTATGAGGCCATTGAAGAAGTTCTCGCGAAGGGCCTAGCATTCAATCCAAAGACTTTTTTGGCTGAGGAATGGACGCCCCTCAAGAATGATTGCCCCAACGTTGTTGTGAATCCCAGGTATGATTTCGGGCGGCCAGTGATCGGACCTCGTCATGTGCCGACTGCAGCCATATTCAGGCAGTGGAAGGCGGAAAAAGGCGACCGAAGCCGAGTTGCCGATTGGTGGCAAATCGAGATTGGCGAAGTTGATGAAGCAATTGAATTCGAAGTCAGGATGGCTGTTTGAAAATAAGAGCCGACGAACATGTGTCACAAAGCATTGTTCGCATGATATGCGAATTGGCACCGACTCCCGGTTTAGAATTTACGAGCATTTATGATGTGGGCCACGGTGGGACGGGTGATGACTATTGGGCGACTGAGTTTGCCAACGATGGCGGGCAGGCCATTGTTTCAGCGGATACAGACTTTTTCCGTAAGGCAAACCAGGTCGTAGCCATTGATCGCACCGGACTGAAAGTGATTCACTTGCCGTCGAAATGGGCAAATGCACCTAGCCATCTTCAGGCGGCCCACATTCTAATGTGGTGGCCAAGAATCAAGAGAAAATTACAGGAGGCGAAGTCGAGAGAAGTTTGGCTTGTTCCTTGGAACATCAATGAAGATGGTGAACTGCGGCGGAAGAAGGTTGACTATGCCGCACATTACAAAAAGCTCAAGAAAGCGCAGCGCCGCGCAACCTGAGCGTTTCCGAGAAAAAGCCCGCGAACTCGAATGCGACGAGGACGAGGCCACGTTCGAGGCCCTTTGTTTTGTCCTAGCGCCGCCCCTCGGCCCGTGAGCGCCGGTAGGCCTCCAACTGGCGCTCCCCGCTTTCGTCGAGCAGGAAAGACAGCAGCAC
>JBHICL010000143.1:0-7658 GCA_046759605.1 Alphaproteobacteria bacterium
ATTCTCCAACCCCTCATGGCGGCTTATGGACTGGCGCGTTCGGTCTTGATCTATCGGGGACGACCGTGGAAGAGGCGCCGCGCCGTGCGGTTCTATCGCCAGTTCGCGTCCGCGGGCGATCTTTGCTTCGACATCGGCGCTCACGTGGGCGATCGGCTGGTGGCGTTCCATACCCTCGGCGCCCGTGTGGTCGCCGTCGAGCCCCAGCCCCTTCTCGCGTCGATGCTCCGTCGCCTCCACGGCGCCAAGCCCGGCGTGACCGTCGTCGCGGCGGCGGTGGGATCGGCGCGAGGTCAGGCCCAGATGCTGGTCAGCGATGCCAACCCAACGGTGTCGACCCTGGCGCCGTCCTGGGCCAGCCGGGTCGGCGCCACGCCGGGTTTTCGCGCCGTCAGGTGGAACCGTCGGCTGACCGTCGAAGTCACCACCCTCGATGCCTTGATCGCCGATCACGGCGAGCCACGCTTCTGCAAGATCGACGTCGAAGGTTACGAGGCGGAGGCCCTCGCCGGCCTCAACCGGCCTCTGGCGATGTTGTCGTTCGAATACGTCCCGGCCGCGATGGATGCCGCTCTTTCCTGCCTCGCGCGGCTACGCGTGCTCGGCCGCTACGAGTTCAACGTTTCCGTGGGCGAAACGATGCGGCTTGCGTTCCCGGCATGGCTCGACGAGGCTTCTCTGGTCGGCTGGCTCGAGACGCAGACGGCCGGCGATCGCTCGGGCGACATCTACGCGCGGCTTCGCGAGGCTCAACCAGCGTAGCCGAGCCGCCGCGGCACCCACAGGACGAGATCCGGCAGCAGTACGATCACGAGAAGGGCGGCCACCAGGATCCCGATGAAGGGCCAGATTTCCCGTACCATGTCTTTGAGGGGAATGCCCGTGAGCCCATTGATGACGAACAGAAGCACGCCGTAGGGAGGGGTGACCAGGCCGATCATCATGTTTACGACGATGACGACACCGAAGTGGACCGTATCGAGACCGAGGGCACGGACCGAGGGAATAAGCAGCGGCACAAGTATGAGAAGCAGCGTGATCGTGTCGAGGAAGGCGCCGAGCACGAGAAACAGGGCATTCACGAGCAGCAGGAACACCAGGGGCGACAGCTCGACACTGCTGAGCCAGCCCGCAAGGGCATTCGGCAATCCCTCGATGGCAACGATGAAATTGAAGACGAAGGCGCCGGCGATGATCATCGCCACGACCGCGCTGGCCCGTGCGGAATCGACCAGCAGCCGGACGATATCTCCGACCCCGAGCGCTCGATAGCCGATGACGGCGAGCACCAGTGCGTAGCCGGCGGCTATGGCCGCGGCCTCGGTGGGTGTCGCCACGCCGCCGTAGATCCCGCCCAGCAGTATCACCGGCATGAGGAGGGGAGGGGTGGCGCGCGCCACGATGCCCGGGAGCTCGCGGCGCGGGATTGGATCCTCGATGGGGAAGGCGCGTGCCCGCGCGATCAGGCTTACCGCGATCATCAGGAGAGCCGCCATGATCAGGCCGGGCACGATGCCGCCCAGGAAGAGAAAACCCACCGAGGTGTCGGAGACCAGCGCATAAAGCACCATGGGAATCGACGGTGGGATGATCGGGCCGATCGTTGCCGAGGCCGCCGTGATCGCGGCGGAAAAACCGGGTGAGTAGCGCCCCTCGCGGACCATCATGTTGATGATCACGCGGCCGATACCGGCGGCGTCGGCGATCGCGCTCCCGCTCATGCCGGAGAAGATCAGGCTGGCGACCACGTTCACGTGCGCCAGACCGCCGCGCATCCGACCCACCAGCGCCAGGGCGAAGCTCAGCAGCCGCTGGCTGATGGTGCCGGCATCCATCACGTTGGCGGCAAATATGAACAGCGGCACCGCCAGCAGCACGAAGCTCTGGAACAGGCCGTTGAGGATCTGCTCGCCCGCGAGGCCCATGTCGCGCCCGGCGGCCAGGAGGTACAGGATGCCGCCGCTGATCATGGTGAAGCCGATGGGCATGCGGATCACGCCACCGATGATGAACACAGCGACGAGGAGGGCGACCGGCGCGCTCAATGTGGGATCTTCGGGCTAGATATGCCGGCGCCAGTCGCGGCCGACGAGCCGCCACAGCAGGCGGAGCGACCGCAGGATGATCGCCACCACGAAGACGACGAAAATCGAGAACACGATGTCGAAGCGCCAGCGGACCACCGGCGTCGATTCGATGGCCATGAAGGACACGAAATCGTAGGTGGCCGGGAGCGCTACGATAAAGGTGGCGGCGACGATGAGCCCGCCCAGGATGCCCATGACGCGGCGCGCCGCGGGGGGCGAGCCGTCGTAGACCAGGTTGAAGGCGATGTGATCGCGGCCGCGGACGAGGAATGCAGCTGCCCAGAACACGATCCAGATATAGACGACGAGGTCGAACTCGAGGGACCATTGCAGCGGCAGGTTGAACACGTACCGCATGAACACCTGCAGCAGAAAGGTGCCGAACATGGCCGCGAAAAGCGCCGCCGCGACCAGTTCGGCACCCTTGTAAAGGAGCTCTCTGAGCCGCTTCACGTCGCCCGTGTTACTGGACGGCGTTGATCCGCTCGATCAGGCCTTCCGGCCAGGTCGCCGAGAACTCGGAGGCCAGATACTCCTGCTGCACATGCTCTCGGAACGCATCGACGTCCGGCGTCGTCACCGTCAGCCCTTGCTCCTTGAAGAACGACAGCAGATTGGCTTCGTCCCGTATGCGGTTCTCATTGTTGAACGCCGCCGCGTGTTGTGCCGCGGCGGCGACCAGCTCCTGCTGCGCGGGGTCGAGCTTCTGCCACGTCGAGACGGCCATTGCGAGGAACACCGCATCGACGAGGTGGCTCGTCAGAACGATCTGCTCGGTCACCTCGTAGAACTTGGCGCTCTTGTCCGTCGGCAATGGGTTGTCCTGGCCGTCGATGGTCCCCGTCTGCAGCGCCAGGTAGACCTCGGGGAACGCGAGCGGCGTCGGGTTCGCGCCGAGCGCCTTGCCGAGGAACTGCCAGGTGTCCGAGCCCGGCATGCGGAGCTTCACCCCATCCAGGTCGGACGGCGTGCTGACGTCGCGCACGTCCCGCAGGTTGAGCTGCCGGGTGCCGAGGTAGGATGTGTTCAGGACCTTGATACCCATCTGCTCCTCGACCTGGCCGAAGACCTCCTGGCCGATCTCGCCGCTGAAGACCTTCTGCTGATGGTCGGGGTCACGGATCAGATAGCCCGCGGTGAAGATCGAATACTCGGGAATCTGCTTCGAGATGTCCTGCATGGAGATGAGCGCCATGTCGAGATTGCCGCGCTGCATCGCTGCGGGTTCCGTTCCCTGCTTGAACAGCGTCGCGTTGGGAAACACCTGGACGTCGAACTGACCCGGCGCCGAGCGCTCGAGCCACTCCTTGAAGATGTAGAGGCTCTCCGTGTGCCAGTCGCCCGGCACCGCCGGCGTGGAGATGCGGATCGTCAGCGGCTGCTGCGCCATTGCCGGAACCGAGAAGCCGGCAACGGCGGCCGGCGCGAGAACAACGACCGCGGCCGCCAGAACTCCTCGTCGTATTGTCCTCGATAGGGTCATGGTTTCCTCCCGTCTTGTCGTTTTCCGTCGACTGGGCCAGCCGAAACAACAGGAACCACAACACTCGAAAGAAACCGCCGGTCCAGCCGGTTGAAGCGTACCGGGACGGCTCATTGATATGTTACTGACATACCAACAGCCTTTGAACTGGGAATCCCTTACATCGCCACGGCCCGGTCATGCCCACGATCCGAGCAATTCAACGCTTGATGGGAGGTTCGGGGAGCGGCCGGGCGGCGCTCAGGGATCCATAACTCCCGCCGCCGTGACCCGGAGGCGGCGAGCCGAACCAGCGTTCGTCGCGGGCATCGGCGGCCGGCTGGTAGCGCACATCGCAGGACAGCCGCACCCGCCCGGCCCACGAGACGTTGTCGCATGAGCCGTGCAGGGTGAACATGCCGAACGCGATGACGTCGCCGGCGGCGAAGGGGCCGGTCAACAAGCGGCAACCCCGCTCGCGGGCGAACGCGAGGGGATCGACGCCGAGGGAGCCGGGGCGCGAAGGGTCGCGGTCCACGTCATGTCCGCGATAGCGCGTCTTGAGGTCATCGAAGCGCTGCGAGCCTTCCACGATCATCAGGGGTCCATCCTCGGGCCTCACGTCTCCCAGCGGCAGCCACAGGGACAGCACGCGATCGCTGCCGCGGTTCATGTACACGTGGTCGAAGTGGAGCGGGCTCGCCCGGCCCACGGGAACCGGTCGCAGCCACACGAAGTCGAAAGCGCGGGCGGGCTCGCCGAGCAGCATGGTCGCGAGCTCCCGGAGGGCGCGACCATGGGTCAACCTGCGCAATGCGGGGCCCTCCGAAACCGAGGTCCAGAAGGCGCCGAGATCACGCGCCAGCTCCCGGCGGCGGCTCGTGCCGGTGGCGATGCCCTGCATGGCCGGCTGCCGCACCTCGCCCACCTCCGCCAACCGGCACATGACCTCGTCGCGGGCCGCGAGGACGTGATCCTCCTCGAGCGCCCCGCGAAGGAGCACGTAGCCATCGCCGGCCAGACGTTCCCTGAGCGCGCCGACGTTATCCATGAGAGCGCCGCTGTCCTCGAGCTCGCCGAGCAGATTAGGAGGCACCGGGCGCCCGGCAACGATATAACCGCAATCGTCGGTCATGGCGAAGCCACGCGTTCGTTGACGGCCCTGGCCTGGTCCAGCGCCGCGGCCAGCGCACGCAACGCCGCCTCGGGAAGCGGCGTGAGAGGGGGACGCGGCGTCGTCCAGCGGTCGTCGCCGGAGAGATGCGCCTGCATCGCCCTGAGCGCGGGCACGACCGGATAGCGGGTGACGATTTCCACGAGGGGCCGTATGCGGTCGAGGGGGCTCCCCGGCTCTTCGCTCGCGCCCCGACAGAGCCCGCGAGCCAGACCGGGGACGACGTTGGCCAGTCCCGAGATGGCGCCCGCGGCGCCTTTCTCCATGGCTCCCGGGACATGAGTCTCGAGGCCTGCGAAAATGTCCAGATCGGGGAAGCGCGCCAAGAGGCCGGCGGTGTAGGGCCAGTCGCCGGAGCTGTCCTTGAGCCCGACCACCGTGGATGGATAACGCTCGCTAAGCCTGGCGACGACGCCGTAGCCCAGCGAGACCCCCGCCAGCTCCGGCAGGTTGTAAAGGTAGAAGCGCGTATCGGGCGCGCATTCGATGACGCGCGCGAACCAGTCCACCAGTCCGTCCTCGCCCACGGCTTTGAAGTAGAACGGCGGCATGACGAAGACTCCGGCGCACCCGTTGGCCGCGGCGTGTCGGGCCAGCTCGCCGGCGTCCGTCAGCGCCGGGACGCTACCGCCCACGAGCAGCCGCTCCGCCGGAACTCCCGCCGCCAGCAGGCGGTCCAGCGCATCCATGCGCTCGCGGACGCCGAACGAGGGACCTTCGCCGGTGGTTCCGAACAGCGCGAGCCCGTCGCACCCGGCGGCCAGCAGGCCGCGGCAATGCTGGGCGAGCAGATCGACATCGCAGGAAAGATCGTCCTTGAGCGGAGTCAGCGAGGCGGCGATCAGACCACGAATTCCGGATCCGGGGGGAGCGTATCGACGCTTGGGTTGTGCAGCGCGGCTCACCGACATACCAGTAATATACTCCTAATATGTCAGTCGGCGCGTCAAGGCATGGATAATCCCGCGGATCCGTTGAGGGCGGCGGCACATCGCGATGATCCGATCGTCGCGGGACTATCCGGCATCGTGCCGAGTCTCAACACGCCGTTCACGGCCGACGATCGCGTCGACATTGAAAGCGTCCATCGCCAGGTGGATCACGTGATAGATCGCGGCTGCGCCGGCATGCTGGTCCTGGCGGTGGCCGGCGAAGGCGCCAGCCTCGCAGCCGACGAGTTCCAATCGGTGGTCGAGGCGGTCGTAACCCATTGTCGCGGGCGCCGCCCGGTCATCGTCAGCGTTACCGCGCCGGCGATCGGGGAGAGCGTGCGCCGCGCCGAACTTGTCGCGCGCCTTGGCGCGGGCGGTGTTCTCTTCCAACCCGCGGCCGGGTTGCGCGGGGATCGGCTGGAGCGCGCGTTGCTCGCGCTGTCCGATGCCGGTCCCGGACTGTTGATGCTTCAGGATCTCGACTGGCATGGGCCGGGGTTGGAGCTCGACGACATCCTGCGTTTGTTCGACCGCGTCCCAGCGTTCCGCGCTCTCAAGATCGAGACCGTTCCGGCGGGTCCGAAGTACTCCGCCGTTCTGGACCTGACCGCGGGACGATTGCACGTGAGCGGCGGCTGGGCGGTCACGCAGATGCTCGACGCTCTCGATCGCGGCGTACACGCGTTCATGCCGACCGGGCTCGAGGCGACGTACGTTGCGATCCACCGACTGCACAGGGCGGGAAGGGTCGAGGAAGCTCGGACACTGTTCGAGGCGGCGCTGCCCGTGCTTGCGTTCGCAAATCAGCACATCGACGTAAGTATCCGATTCTTCAAGGAACTTCGCCGCGCCGATGGGATTTTCACGACCAACCGGTGCCGGCCGCCGGTTCCCGAGCTCGACGCCATTCAGTGGCGCGAGGCGAGGCGGCTCGTCGCCGTCGCGCGCGCGCTCGAAGCCAGAGTCCGCGAGGATCCCCCGGCTGTACGGTGACCCGTCGGCCACAACGTTCGGCTATCACCGGTGGCCTCCGACGTGTTGGGATAAGGCGGTACGCGAGCGTGGACGGGAGGATGGAGTGATGCCGGCGCAATTGAGGGGCGATTTCGAGGGGAAGGTCGGGGTCGTGACCGGCGGCTCGACCGGCATGGGGCGGGCGACCGTCCTGAGGCTGGCGCGTGACGGCGCCCGCGTCGTGTTCTGCTCGAACGACGCGGCATCAGTGGAGGCGATGTCGAACGAGTGCCGGGACGAAGGTCTCGAGACCACCGGACTGGTCGCCGACGTGGCCGTCGGCGCGGACATGGAGGGGGTCATGGCCGAGGCTGTCTCGCGATACGGCGGCATCGACGTGCTGGCCAACTGCGCCGGCGTACAAAAATACGGCACCGTAGTCGAGACGGACGAGCCGACCTGGGACCTCGTCATGGCCGTCAACGTCAAGGGCAACTACCTGGCCAGCAAGTACGCCATACCTGAAATGAGAAAGCGGGGAGGCGGCTCCATCGTCCACATCTCGTCCGTGCAGGGGCAGGCGTGTCAGACCCGGGTCGCCGCGTATGCGGCCAGCAAGGGGGCGGTGAACGCCATGACACGGGCGATGGCGCTGGATCACGCCGCGGACCATATCCGTGTGAACGCCGTTCTTCCGGGCTCGGTGGACACACCGATGCTGAGGGCATCGGCGGAGCTCTTCAAAGGCGAGCGGTCGGCGGAGGAGCTCGTCCAGGAGTGGGGGTCCTACCATCCCCTCGGACGCGCCCTGGGCCGCCCGTGCACCGCCGGGGAAGTGGCCGAGCTGATCGCCTTCCTGCTCAGCGACCGGGCCTCGTATATCTCGGGAGCGGAGTTCCGCGCCGACGGGGCGCTGCTCGCCGCCGCGCCGGTCCCGTTGTCGGAATGACCGGCGCGCCGGATGGCGCCTCTCATGATGCCGCGTGCATGACGAAATAGATGATGTAGTCCAGCACGTAGGAGACAAAGACGATCGCGGCCACCAGGCC
>JBHICL010000144.1:0-7589 GCA_046759605.1 Alphaproteobacteria bacterium
GCCGACGCCGGCCACGTCGTTCGTCTTCGACGCCACTTCCTTGAGCATCTGCGCGCCCATGTTCTCGAACTTGTCCCCGAGCTCGATCTCCTTCGCCACGGTCACGCCGTCCTTGGTGATCCGCGGTGCGCCGAACGACTTGTCCAGAACCACGTTGCGGCCCTTGGGGCCGAGAGTCACCTTGACCGCGTCCGCCAGGGTATCGACGCCGCGCAGCAGGCTATCGCGCGCATTCTGAGAAAACTTCACCTCTTTGGCTGCCATTTCCTTTTGCTTCCCTCAAGCCGCTTTCTTTTTCTTCTTCGCTCGCTCCGCCAGGACACCCATGATGTCGGACTCCTTCATGATCATGAGCGTCTCGCTGTCGATCTCGACCTCGGTCGGTCGAGCCGCCTGACGACGACCCCGGTTGTGCAGTGGGCGGAAATTCATGCGCGCTCTCCTTCATTCCGCGGTCGGTGCGCGACCATCGCCGCGGTTCGCTTGACTGGTCTTCGGCTGCCGGCGCTCTGGGTGAGCGAGCGGCCGCAAGAGGTAGTGGGGCGGATTATGCTTGTCAAGCAATGCCTTGTGACAAGAGAGGATTGGCAGCAGTCCCGCCGCAAGGCTGCTAACGTATTGAAAAAGAACGCTTTTCTATTGAATTTGGGACAACGGCAGGGCACAATTCCCTAATAGGGGTGAGCCCAAGGTTATGGAGGCCCCATGGAGAGCGCCCGCATATCTTCGCTGTGTTACCGCCTGACGACGGCCGAGATCCTCTACCACATGCCCGACCATCCCTCGATCCTGCAGAGCTTCATATGGCAGCAGATCGATCGCGCGCCCGACTTCCCACGCCTTAATCGGTTCCTGGATTTCTGGGCCCGGAACCTGGACGGAACGCTGCATTCGGTCAACGTGGCGACGGCTCCCTTGGCCAGGACGCGCGGTGTACGCCACGCCGGGCACCTGAGCCGCATGCACTGACGCGCTCCAAGCTCACGATATTGTTCATACGAGAGCCACCCCATGGGTTGGCCGGCGCCGTGTCGTTTGGCTAGAATGCCGCCACACAGACAAAGCCCGAATGTCTCTCGAGATCGCGATAGTCGGGTCCGGCCCGGGCGGGTTCTACGCGGCCGAGGCTCTCCTGAGAAGGGTTGAGGATTGTCGCGTCGACATCCTCGAACGCCTGCCCACGCCGTATGGGCTGATCCGGGGCGGTGTCGCTCCCGATCACCAGAGCACCAAGCGCGTCTCGCGCGCGTTCGAGCGTACGGCGCTCGATCCCCGCGTCCGGTATTACGGAAACGTCGAGGTGGGGCGGGACGTGACGATCGACGAGCTGCGTGCCGCCTATGACGCGGTGGTCCTCGCCGTGGGCGCTCCCTTGGACAACCGGCTCGGCATCCCGGGGGAGGACAAGACGGGGGTCATCGGCTCCGCGGCGTTCGTCGGTTGGTACAACGCTCACCCGGACTTCAAGGACCTTGCACCCGACCTCGATACCAGGGCCGTAGCCGTGATCGGGAACGGGAACGTGGCCATCGACGTGGCTCGCGTCCTGGTAAAAACGCCGGCCGAGATGGCGGCCTCGGACCTGCCGGACTACGCGGCTCAGGCCATACACCGTTCGCCGCTCCGCGACGTCTACATGATCGGCCGGCGGGGGGCCGTGGAGGCCAAGTTCACCAACGTCGAACTGCGCGAGATGGGGCAGCTCGAGGCGAGCGCGCCCGTGGTCGACCCGGAACAGCTGCCCGACAGCGTCGTCGGTGACTATAGCGACCGCGACCGCCGGCTTAGGGAGAAGAACCTGGCGACGCTTAGGGAATTCGCTTCCATGGACCCCGCGGCGAAACCCAGGCGCGTGCACTTCCTGTTCTATGCCAAGCCGGTCGAGGTGCTGGGTGGCGCACGGGTTGAGGGTCTCAGGCTCGAGCGCACCCGCGTCGATGGCGGACGTGCGACAGGTACCGGAGAATACTTCGAGCTGGCGTGCGGGCTGGTGATACCGGCAATCGGCTACCATTCCCAGCCGCTCGAGGGCGCTCCGTTCGACGAGTCCCGCGGCATCGTGGCCAACACGGATGGAAGGGTCGAGAAAGGGCTCTACGCCGCTGGCTGGATCAAGCGCGGCCCCACCGGAGTCATCGGGACCAACAAGCCTGACGGCGCCACGGCGGCCGAACAGATCTGCGCCGAGATCTCGCCCGCGGACAAGCCCGGTCACAGCGCTCTGGAGCGGTTGTTGGGCGAGCGGGGGGTGCGCTGGGTGACGTTCGCCGATTGGCAGCGGATCGAGCAGGCGGAAACCGAAAACGCGAGCCCAGGCGCGCCGCGACGCAAGTTTGTCACGATAGCGGAAATGCTATCTTCTTTGGAGGAGGTTCCCTATGCTGCCGTCAGCCCGTGAACCCGAAACGGCGCGCGTGGCGGGAGGCGATTTACGGTCGGATCGAGCTTGAACACTGGCGAGCGGGTATTAAGTCCACACTAGGGATGAGACCCAAGCTCCGGCGTGACTTTTGGACCTGGCGGTGTGCTGGTTTCGCCTCGGTCCGGGAACCCTGGAGGAAGCCGTAAATGGCTGATGTCGGCGTTCTTGAGCGGACGGAAGAAGGCCGTGTCGCGCTGCATTCCGCCGTGGTCCGGTTCGCCGGCGATTCTGGCGATGGCATGCAGCTGACCGGCAGCCAGTTCACGCTCGCGACGGCGCTCGCCGGCAACGATCTCGCCACGTTTCCTGACTTTCCGGCCGAGATCCGCGCGCCGGCGGGAACCACCTACGGCGTCTCGGCGTTCCAGATCAATTTCGGCGCGCGTCGCATCATGACCTCCGGGGACGAGCCGGATGTGCTGGTCGCCATGAATCCCGCGGCGCTCAGGACCAGCGTGGACGACGTCAAGGCCGGGGGCCTGCTCATCATCGATTCCGGCTCGTTCAGCGAGAAGAACCTGCGCAAGGCCGGTTACGACGCCTCGCCCCTCGAGAATAGCAGCCTGGAGAAATACAAGGTCATCACGGTCGACATGTCGCGCCTCACCCTCGAGGCCGTGAAACCGTTCGGGCTGTCCCAGAAAGAGGCGCTGCGCTGCAAGAACATGTGGGCGTTGGGCCTCGTCTACTGGATGTACGGCCGCAAGCGCCAGGCGACCATCGACTGGCTCAGGAACAAGTTCGCGTCGAGACCGGAGATCGCCGACGCCAACGTCGCCGCGCTCAACGCTGGCCATGCCTTCGGGGAAACCGCCGAGTTGCCGGCGGAGGTCAGCACCTACTCGGTGCCGCGCGCGGAGATCGAGCCCGGCCTCTATCGCACCGTCACGGGAACGGAAGGGCTCGCGTGGGGGCTCCTTGCGGGCGCTCAGCAGGCGGGACTTCGTCTCGTATTCTGCTCCTATCCGATCACGCCGGCATCCGCGATCCTGCATTCCCTGGCAGCGCTCAAGGAGTTCGGCGCGGTCACCTTCCAGGCCGAGGACGAGATAGCCGCCGCCACGGCGGCGATCGGCGCGTCTTATGCCGGCGCCATCGGCGCGACCTCGAGCTCCGGGCCCGGGGTGGCGCTCAAGACGGAGGCGATGGGGCTGGCCATCGCGGCGGAGCTGCCGCTCGTGGTGATCAACTCCCAGCGGGCGGGGCCGTCCACGGGCATGCCGACCAAGACCGAGCAGTCGGATCTCCAACAGGCGCTCTTCGGCCGTAGCGCGGATTCCCCGCTGCCGGTGCTGGCGGCGCGATCCGCCGCCGACTGCTTCGAGGTCGCGATCGAGGCGATCCGCCTGGCAACCAAGTACATGACGCCGGTGATGCTGTTGTCCGATGGCTACATCGCCAACGCCTCGGAGCCGTGGAAGATTGCCGAGCCGCCGAGGCGCGACGGCATGCGCGTGCGCTTTCGCACCGAGCCGGAGGGGTTTCATCCCTTCCTGCGCGACGAGAAAACTCTGGCCCGGCCGTGGGCGATCCCCGGAACGCCGGGGTTGGAGCACCGTATCGGCGGACTCGAGAAGGCGTTCGATAGCGGCCACGTGTCGTACGACCCGGCCAACCACCAGCGTATGACCGACGCCCGGACGGCCAAGATCGCCGGCATCGCGGACGACATTCCGCTCGAGACCGTGGATCAGGGTTCCGAGTCCGGCCGGTTGGTGGTCGTCGGCTGGGGCTCGACCCATGGTCCCATCAGCCGCGCGGTGAGCAACCTGCGCGCCGAGGGAGTCGACGTCTCCCACATCCACCTGCGCCATATCTGGCCGCTGCCGAGGAACCTGGGCGACCTGCTCGGAAGCTACGGCGCGGTGCTGGTGCCCGAGATGAACAAGGGACAGCTCGTGAACCTTCTCCGGGCTCGATACCTCGTCCCGGCGGAAGGCCTGAACAAGGTGACGGGCAAGCCGTTCAAGATCTCGGAGATCGAGGCGGCCGTCAGGAGCCGGTTGGAGAGACAGGCATGAACGTCGCGAGGCATCCGGCGCGGGCTAGCGCCAAGGCCTACGCGTCGGATCAGGAAATCAGGTGGTGTCCGGGCTGCGGCGACTACGCCATCGTAAAGGCTGTCCAGCGCACCCTGGCCGATCTCGCATTGCCCACGGAAAAGACCGTGTTCATCTCCGGCATCGGCTGCGCCGCCCGGTTTCCTTATTACATATCCACCTACGGCTTCCACACCATACACGGCCGGGCGCCGGCGATCGCCACGGGCGTGAAGCTGGCCAATCCCGAGCTCGATGTCTGGGTGGTGACCGGCGACGGCGATGCCATGTCGATCGGCGGCAACCACACCCTCCATGTGCTGCGCCGCAACGTCGACATGCAGCTACTGTTGTTCAACAACGAGATCTACGGTCTCACCAAGGGCCAGTACTCACCCACGTCGCGGCGTGGCACCCGCTCGCCGTCCACCCCTCACGGCTCGGTCGACAATCCGGTCTCGGCCAGCCAGTTCGCGTTGGGCGCGGGGGCGCGTTTCGTCGCCCGCTCGGCGGACATTCTGCAAAAGCACCTCGTCGAGGTGCTGAAGCGCGCCCATGACCACCGCGGCGCCTCGTTCGTCGAGATTTTTCAGAACTGCATCGTTTACAACGACGGCGTCTTCAAGAATTTCACCGAGAAGCACGTGGCCGACGAGCATCAGCTGCACGTGGAGCACGGCCAGCCACTCATCTTCGGCAAGGAGCGCAATCGCGGATTGCGGCTCAAGCCGGGGGTGCTGGAGCTCGAGGTGGTCACGATCGGCGAGAACGGCGTCACCGAGGCGGACATCCTGGTTCACGACGAGACCAACCATGCCCTTGCCACCATGCTGGTGGCGCTGGAGCCGCCGGAATTTCCCATGGCCCTGGGCGTGCTCTACTGTGACGGCGCGCCTTCCTACGAGGCGCTCGTTCACGATCAGATAGACACGGCGCGCAAGAAGACAGGGGCCGACGGCGACCTGGCCAGGCTGCTGAGACGCGGCCATACCTGGATGGTGGGCGAGGGCGGCCAGGCCTGAGCGCCCGCCCAGACACTCCCGCATCACAGCGATCCGAACGGTTCAGCCCGCAGTGCCGTTCTGGAAGGCGTCGGAGAGGTGGTGACGCCGCATAGCCGCGGTCGGGATTCCGTCGGGCGCGGCCTGATAGGCAACGCCGATCTCGCTAAGGCAGGCCAGCAGCTCCTCGGGCGTGCCGGCTCCATCCACATCGAAGGCGTCGAAGCCGGCGCGCCGCATGAACTGCAGCTGGTCCCTCAGCACGTTGCCGACAGCGCGAACCTCCCGCCCGTAGCGGTAGCGCTCGCGGAGTAGCCGAGCGTACGAATAGGCGCGGCCGTCCGTGAACACCGGGAACTCGAGAGCGACAAGATCGAAGTGATCGAGATCGTCGGCGATGAGCTCCGGCGACTGGTCGCTCCTGAGGCGGATGCCCAGGGGTCCTTCGCGGCCGGCAAGGGCTTCGCGATCGCGCTGCCAGCGCTCCAGGGTCACGATGACGGGTGTGCGCGCGTGAGGTGCGACTTCGTTCAGCGCGCCCTCGTCTCCGACAGCGAGCCAGGCGTCCTCGATGATCTCGTTGTCCTTAATGAGGGGCATAGAGCTTCTCCTTGAATGGCTCCTGTCCGACGCGGCTGTAGGTGTCGATGAACCGTTCTCCCCGCTCCCGGATGTCGACGTAGGTGCCGATGATCGTCTCGACCGCGTCCACCACCTCGTCGGATGAGAAGGCGGGGCCGATAATCTTTCCAATGGCGGCGTTCTCGTCGGCGCGGCCGCCCAGGGTGATCTGGTAGTACTCCTCGCCTTTGCGATCGACGCCGAGGATGCCGATGTGCCCCACGTGGTGGTGGCCGCAGGCGTTGATGCAGCCGGATATCTTGAGCCTCAGCTCGCCGATCTCATGCTGCCGGTCGAGGTCGGCGAAGCGGCGGCTGAGCCGCTGCGCCACGGGGATCGATCGCGCGCTGGCGAGGCTGCAATAGTCGAGCCCGGGACACGCGATGATGTCGCTCACCAGCCCGAGGTTCGCCGTGGCCAGCCCGTGCTCCTCGAGCCCCTGCCAGAGGGCGTACAGCTCCCTTTGCTTCACGTGCGCCAGCACCAGGTTCTGCTCGTGCGTGACGCGGATCTCTCCGAAGCTGTAGCGGTCCGCGAGATCCGCCACCGCCTCCATCTGCGCGTCGGTGGCGTCCCCCGGCGCACCGCCTTCCGGCTTGAGCGAGATGTTGGCTATGGCGTAGCCCGGCTGCTTGTGGGGCGCCACGTTGGTGCGCACCCAGCTTGCGAAGGCCGGATCCTCGAGCCGCTTGGCGAGGAACTCGGGCGCGGGATCGACCAGCCGCTCGTACGGCGGCGGTCTGAAGTACGCCTCGATTCGTTCGATCTCACCCGCCGGCAGATCGAACACGCCGTCCTTGATCCGCTCCCACTCGTCCTCGACCATGGCCGCGAATGCTTCCGCGCCCAGCTCGTGCACCAGAATCTTGATGCGCGCCTTGAACTTGTTGTCGCGGCGGCCGAGCTGGTTGTAGACCCGCATGATCGCGTCCATGTAGGACAGCAGGTGGCGCTTCGGCAGAAACTCGCGGATGGTCACGCCCACCATGGGCGTTCGGCCCTGGCCGCCGCCGACGATCACCTCGAAACCCACCTCACCTTCGTCCGTCTGGCGGATGATCACACCGATGTCGTGGACGCGGACCGCGGCCCTGTCATTGGGTGAACCGGTCACGGCGATCTTGAACTTGCGCGGCAGGAACGAGAATTCCGGGTGCAGCGTCGACCACTGACGGATGATCTCGGCGTAGACGCGCGAGTCTTCGATCTCGTCGGCGGCAACGCCTGCATATTGGTCGGCGGTCACGTTGCGGATGCAGTTGCCGCTGGTCTGGATCGCGTGCATCTCGACGGTCGCGAGCTCTTCGAGGATGTCCGGCGTATCCTCGAGCCTGGGCCAGTTGTATTGAATGTTCTGGCGGGTGGTGAAGTGCCCGTAGCCCTTGTCGTAGCGGCGGGCGATCTGGGCCAGTTTGCGCATCTGGTGCGACGAGAGCGTGCCGTACGGAATGGCGACCCGCAGCATGTAGGCGTGGAGCTGGAGGTAGAGGCCGTTCATGAGCCTCA
>JBHICL010000145.1:0-7550 GCA_046759605.1 Alphaproteobacteria bacterium
TTTACGGGATCCAGCTTGTCAACTTCGGCATGGACAAGGTCACGATCGCGACCCAGATCCCCCGCGGTATTCCCTTCATTGCTGTTCCCCTCGGCGCAGCGTTCTTTGCAATCCACCTCTTACTGACGTTCGGCCGCTTTGTTCGACGAGATTGGGACGAACTCCAGCCGGGTGACCCGCAGGACATGGAAGGCTGAGGAGGATGGCGGTAACACTCTTTACCGTTTTCCTTGTTGGTCTTGCCGTCGGCATTCCAGTCGCACTCACGATGGGCATGGCTGGAATGGCGGCGCTCCTGGTGGGAGGGCAGTTTCCGCCGCTGGTTGTCGCTCAGCAGCTCTTCAATGGCATCAACTCGTTCCCGTTGATGGCGGTGCCGTTTTTCATCCTCGCTGCCGAACTGATGACGGCCTGTGGCCTGACAAACTCGCTTCTTCGATTCGCCAACGACCTTGTGGGACATATTCGCGGCGGGCTCGGACACGTGAACGTCCTGGTCAGCATGCTGTTTGCCGGGATCAGCGGGTCCGCACTTGCCGACGCCGCCGGCCCAAGTGCTGTCGTGATGCGGATGATGCGAAAGGCCGGTTACCGTGCCGAATACGCGGGCGCACTCAGCGCCGCCACGGCGACGATCGGCCCAATTATCCCGCCGAGCATCTTGATGGTCATTTACGCGGTCTCCGACAATCGGGTGACAGTCGCGGGGCTTTTTATGGCTGGGGTGTTGCCGGGCATCATGCTCGGCGTCGCCCTTGCGAGCGCCAATCACGTGATCTCGATCCGGCGGGGCTATGTCTTTCGTTCAGAGCGTCCAACGCTGCGAACTCTCGGGCATAGCTTCTTGGAGGCGGTCCCGGCCCTGCTGATGCCGCTCATCATTCTTGGCGGAATCCTGGGTGGCGTGTTCACGCCAACGGAAGCAGGAGCCACCGCTGTAGCTTATGCGATGCTGATCGGGCTGTTCGTGACAAGGAGTCTGAAACTACGTGACCTGGCACGCACTTTCGTCCGTGCCGGTGTGATCACGGCTTCGGTGCTCCTCATCGTATCGATGGCGTCTATCTTCGCATGGCTGCTCACGATCCTCCAGATACCGCAAACGCTTGCTAGCTCGATCGCCGCACTAACAGACAGCGCGCTTGCCGTTTTGATTCTTCTCGCGGTTTTCACACTGCTCTGCGGTCTTGTGATCGACACGCTGCCGGCGCTCATCATCCTCGTGCCGGTACTTGGCCCCGTTGCCATGCAGTTCGGCATCGATCCGCTGCACTTTGCCATGATGCTGGTGCTGAACCTCACCATTGGCATGGTAACGCCGCCTGTTGGTCCCGTTCTCTTCGTCATCAGCACCGTTGGCCGGATCCGGCTGGAGATCCTGGCGAAGGCGATCATCCCCTTGCTGCTCGCAGAACTGGCCGTGCTCGCCTTCGTGATCTTGGTCCCCGCGCTCAGTACCACTGTGCCAAATCTGCTCGGATACACGAGCTGACACCAAGAGTAAGGAGGGAATTATGCTCATACGCAAAATCGCACTCAGCGCACTGACCGTCGCCGCGCTGACCGTACCGCTGGCGGTAACTGCCGCAGAGAAGGTCATCAAATACGCCCACTTCCAAGCAGCGGACCTAACATCGCCGAAGCATGCCGCGGCGCTCGCCTTTAAGGGCTGCCTGGAAGCCAAGACGGAAAGTGGGATCGAAGTCCAGATTTTCCCAGCAAGCCAGCTCGGTGATGGCCCCGAAGTCATGGAGGGCCTTCAGCTGGGCACGATCCAGCTCGGGGTCGTTCACGACGGTCCCATCTCTTCGGTCTATCCGCCGTTCAGCGTCTTCGCCATTCCCTATCTTTTCGATGACCAGGCTATGGCCTGGTCTGTCGTCGACGGGCCATTTGGCCAGGAAATGGCTGAGGACATGACGGCCGAGACCGGCATCCGGCTGCTGGCCATGGCAGATAATGGCGTGCGTAATTTCACGAACAGCAAGCGACCGATCCGTGCACCGGAAGACATGGAAGGTCTTAAGATCCGTGTCATGACCGCCCCGGTTTGGGTGAGTCTAGTAGAGTCGCTTGGCGCAAGTGCCACGCCCGTGCCATGGCCCGAGCTGCCCGGCGCCTTGCAGCAGGGTGTTGTCGACGGTCAGGAGAACGGCGTGACTAACATCGTGAACGCGAGCCTTTACCAGCACCAAAGCCATGTCTCTCTCGATGGACATGTTTTTAGCTGGCACGCCTATATGATAAATGACGACTTCTATAACAACCTGACGGGTGCCGAGCAGACGGCGCTCAACCAGTGCATCGAGATTGCCAAGGTCATCCATCGCGGGATGACGGCGGCGCAGGATGCCAACGCAACGACGATACTCACTGAGAAAGGTCTCGAAGTCACCCCACTCAGCCCAGGCCAAAAGGCTAAGTTCCGTGAGAGAGCGCAGCCCGCCGTGCGCGCCTTCGTGGTTGAGCAGGTTGGCGAGGAGTGGCCGAACAAGCTCGACGCCGCGATTGCCGAGTATCGTGGGCAGAGTTGACATTCCTCTGCGATGGCGATGACGTCCGCCCGGTACCGCCGAGTGGCAACGCGGACGTCATCGCTGGCGCCGTAAAGGACGCAAACGCTGTCCTAGTGCGTGAGGCCTCGCTCGGTGAAAGCGAAATAAATGCGTATTCCGCCTCCGGATTCACCGATGCGCGTTGGCGCACTGACACCCGTTGTTGGCTGAGCGTTTGGGCAAATTCTATTCGCTGGAGATTACTTTCTCTCGATATTCACTGTGACGTTGGTCCCGTTGGAGGTCACGTCGAACACGGGTGAAAATTTGCTCAAGGCCTTCAGCTTTTCTATGTTGTCTTCAGCAGTCTTTACCTTGAAATTCACACGGATGTTCTGATAACCGCTCCTGACTTCATTGGAGAGCCCAAGGAATCCTTGAAGATCCAGATCTCCCTCCAGTTCAGACTCCAGCTCATCGACCTCGATCCCTCGGACCGCGGCATGGTACACCAGAGACGTAGTTAGACATGCCGCAAGAGCGTTGAGAAGATGCTCGACGGGGTTCGCCCCCGTGTCATGGCCAGCCAGGATGGGGGGCTCGTCAGCCCTTAGATCAAAAGGTGCTTCATGCGCGATCTCCTGTTTCGCGCCATAGAAGCTTTCGACCTTCGACTGGTTCTGGCCACACGTCAGCCACTTATTCTTGATGTGAAACCTGCATTTGGCCAGTTCCGGGTCCGCCTGTACGTTCTCAATCAGCTCATTAACTGCGGTCACATTGACGCCGTTGAGCGTTTGTTCGTCTGCCATAATGTCCTCTCTGTCGCCTTTTCGGATGGCTGATCGTCCACACTGAACGTTACCGTCCTAGCTATTCGTACAGCCGCGCGTATGCCGAGCTACGCGCCGGATACGACCGAGCCGAACGTCTCCCTCGTGCAATCAATACCGTTGTCGGCTCCGATCCGGCGTTGATCCACGTCAAAAGCTCGGGTCCGCCTGGTCCAATGATCCACTGTCCATGCCGCTTGTATACTTTGGCGACTTCGCACGGTCTGGCGACGGGCCTCGCCTTCTCGGAAAACTGCACTCTGTTCAAGCCAGCTCGTCGAGTAGAGCCTTCGCGTCCTTGAGGTCGCGCGTACCGAAGCCCTCGGTAAACCAGTTGTAGACGGGGGCGAGCAGGTCGCGGGCGGTGTCACGCCGGGCACCGGTCTGCCACAGGCGAGCGAGACTGGTGGCCGCGCGTAGCTCCAGCGACCTGGTCCCCTGCTCGCGCGCTATCGCGAGCGCCCGCTCGAAGCATGCTTCGGCGCCCGCGCCCCCACCGCTGGAGGCGCGCAGCAGAAGCTCCCCGCGCATCCTGTGGATCTCCGCCTCCCAGCTATGCTCCCCGGTCCGCTCCACCAGCTCGAGCGCCTTCGACACTGTGTCAAGCCCCTCATCGACTTTCCCAGCGCGCGCCAAAACGTCCGCGAGAAGAGCCAGGTAGAAAGGTAAGCGGCGGTTGAATCCCAGCGCTTTGAAGTCGGCCAGACCACGCTCGATCTGCCCGATACCCGCCTTAGCCTCGCCTTCCACGGCCATCGCCCAACCGCTGAGCATGTTCGCGATGGCGGCGTAGTTCGGGTTGCCATGTTCGGTGCACAACGAAATCGCCTCCCTGGCAACCTCTCGAACGACGCCAGGCTCGCGCCGATGACAGTGTATGTATAGCGAATCGACGAGACTGATAATCAGGCTCAAGGGGTGTGAAAGGCTGCGCGCCAAGGCGATGGCGTCTCGTGTACCGTCCCGCGCCTGATCGGGAAAACCGAGGAACCATAGCGTATAGGCCGCGGTACTCATGCAGCACAAGCCGGGATCGTGGCCCCCATAAACGTACGCATGCGCGCTGTGCGCCGCGGGGTCGTACAGCTCGATACCATGCTTCGCGTGCTCGTGGGCAACCCGCAGATCCCCGTGAAGGAGCTCGGTCGTCCATGCGGCGTGATGGGCCTGCAAGCGAAAACCGGGATCCCGCAGGGTTTCACTCAACGCAAGTATCTCCCTCGTCAGTCCCTGTGCGATCTTGACGTTGCCGCGCTGTTGATTGCACAGCCACAGTCCCCAGAGGACGACGAACAGCTGAGACGGCTCACCCTCCCGCTCACACAGTTCCCGGGCGCGCAAGTAGGTCCGCTCCACGTCCGCCGAGGCGAAGCCCTCTGTGAACATCAGGGGCGGCCCCAGGGTCATCCGGAGATCGAGCTCCTGCCGGTCTCGTTCGGGGGTTTCAGGCAGGTCCCCAAGGAGCGTCAGACCGGCTTGGAGATGCGCCACGGCTTCCATGTTCGCCGACCGCTCGCTGGCGCGCCGACCAGCTTCGTACCAATAGGATATCGCGTCTTCGGCGCGTCCGGCCTCCGTCAAGTGATGCGCCAGCAGCTCCGGTTCCGCCTCGACCGTCCCAGGAAACAACTCCTCGAGCGCCCGGGCGATACGCTCGTGCAGCCGCTGGCGCGCGCCTCGAAGGAGGCTCTCGTACGCGGCATCTTGCACGAGCGCGTGCTTGAAGGCGTAAGTCGCATCGGGGGGTGTCCCCCGGCGGAAGATCAGTCCCGAGCCGACGAGCCGATCCAGCGCCTCGCTCAGCTCCACGCCGGGCAGGTCGCAAATGGAGGCCATCAGCGCATGGGAGAACTCCCGGCCAATGGCCGCGCCAATCTGGGCAACGTCCCTGCCTTGCGAAACCCGGTCCAGGCGCGCCGCCAGGGCATCCTGGAGGGTCACCGGAACGGCCAAGGACGGGAGCGGCGCGGTGAGGACATAGCGGTCGAACCGCTCCTCGAGATACCCGGCCTCGATGACCGATTTGGTCAGCTCCTCGACGAACAGCGGTACGCCATCGCTTTTCTCGACGATCTGGTCGAGCACCTCGTTTGGCAGTTCCGTTCCCGCCGTGATCGCCCCCACTATGGCCGCGCTTTGACCGCGTGAAAGCCGATTCAGCGTCAGGCTCGTGACGTGGCTATGCCCGCTCCAGGGCGGCGCGTACTCGGGACGAAACGTAATCACGACGAGGGCAGGAAGGTCGGCGACCCGGGCGACGATCAGGTCCACGAGCTCCTGCGTCGTCGGATCGATCCAGTGGGTGTCCTCGATCAAGAACAGTACTGGCTCCCGCGTACTCAGACCGACGAACAGCTCCGCGAGCACGTGCAGGGTCGTCTCCCGTTGACGCTGGGACGGCAAGTCGGGCGTCGGATATCGCTCATCCGTCGGGATCGACAGCAGCGTGGCAACGAACGGCACCACATCCGGGAGCGCCTGGCTCGACTGTGTGAGCAGGGACTCCAACTTTGCCAGCCGTAGCTCGTTTGTGTCCTCGGCCGCGAAGCCCGCAGCAAACTCGATTTGGCGGATGGCCGGATAGAGGGCGCTGTTGGTGTGGTGCGGCGAGCACTGGTAGCGCACACGCGTGCATGGCTCGCCGGCCAGTCGCTCGCGCAGCGTCTGCGCGATGCGGGACTTGCCGATGCCGGCGCCGCCGGAGAGCAGAACCACCTGCCCCTCGCCGCTCTTGGCCAGCTTCCAGCGGTCGAGCAAAAGGCCAATCTCGTGCTCGCGCCCCACGAACTCGGTGAGCTGTCCGTGACGTGCCTCGAAACGGCTCTCCAGGGCGCGCTCCGAGACCGCCCTCCAGACCTGAACGGGTTCGGTAATACCCTTCAGGCTCCGCGCACCGAGGTCGCCGTAGTCGAACACGCCCCCCGCCAGCCGACGTGTGGTGTCGCTGATCACCACGGTGTCGGGATCGGCCACGCCCTGGAGCCGCGCCGCGAGGTTTGGAACGTCGCCCAGGACGACCTGCTCGTCGCTGACACGCTCGCCCACAAGATCACCTGCAACGACACGCCCAGTGGCGATACCGACGCGTGTGGCCAGCGACAGACCGGGTCTGGGCTCTAGCGTGGACACAGCTTTGACGATGCCGAGCGCCGCATGTACCGCGCGCTCGGCGTCGTCTTCATGGGCCTGGGGGTAGCCAAAGTAGATGAGAAGCCCATCGCCCAGGTACTTGGCAATGTGGCCCTCAAAACGTGCGACAACCGCCGCACATGCCTCCTGGTACACCTTGACGACCTCGCGAAAGTCCTCGGGGTCGAGCTGGATCGATAGTTCTGTCGAACCCACGAGGTCGCAGAACACGACAGTGAGTTGACGGCGCTCAGCCTCCCGTGTCTCAGCGCGTGGCGGTACGGGAGGCCCAGGCGATTTATCGGCGCCTTCGACGCTCGCCGCTGCCTTCAGGATCCGGCGTCGGTCACCGAGCGAAACGCCAAGCTTTTCTAGATCGGCGTCGGTCAGGTCGGGAAGCACGTCGAGGCCGATGTCGTTCTCAGCGAACAGCTCGGCGTATTTGCCGAGACCGTGTCGGTCCAGCCATGCTCGGAGCGCACTCATAGCGCCCCGACGATATCATGCGCGGGCCGAAATTCGACTATTCCGGCGAGGTCCAATGCGGCCAGTTGTTGCGGCCGACACCCCACTCCTCGCCCCGAACAGGTCATCCAGAACGACATCACCGAACTCCATGCACCGGGTCCCCGTTAACGGGTGGTGAAGCAATGCGCTTACTGTCGCATCACAGAGTTTGCGGGGTCGATTTTGCCGAAGCTTGCGGGCAAAATAGGCCGTTGCTCGCCGGACCAGGAACGTCCCGGCCAGCTGGCTGCTGCGAAGCAGCGAGATGAAAAGATGCCAAGCCCACCGCCAGGTGTTGTCTCGGAGCCCGCCAGGACAAGTGGGTCGCTCGCGGTCTTCAACCCCACCAACCCTGCAGCACCACAATTCGCGGGAGCGCCCGCGAGGAATACGTGCTTGCACACCAAACTGAGGGTTTTCAATTGATAGGTAGTCTAATCGAAGATATCCTCGCCACCCGTACCAAGTGGCAAAGCGCAGCTCTGGATGCGACGTTGGTATGAAAAACCAGTGTTCTGGGCGTTGGTGACTTTTCTTCTCGTACCAGCCTACACACGATCACAAGAACTTTGGCTAGACTTACCAG
>JBHICL010000146.1:0-7496 GCA_046759605.1 Alphaproteobacteria bacterium
GCGGAGCTGACCGACGGCAACGTGCCCACCGCGTCCATGGTGCTATCCATAGCCGGGGCCGATGCGAGCCGGATCACCCAGGCGACGCAAGCCGGCCGGGGTCCCGAGGACAGCAGCACCGAGCTGCTCGGCGGCGTTCTCGAGTTGCTGTTTCCGGTCTCGAGCGTCCGCTTGAGCTCGGGCACGCTGGGCGCTGACATTGCACTCGACACCCGGGGGCGGAACGAGTTCGAGCTGGTCTCCAACCTCAGTGGCGGCGGCCAGGTCAACTTCACCGAGGCCGTGGTCGAAGGCATCGATCTTTGCCGCGTCAGCCGCGAGCTGGGGGGGCTCGCGGGAATCGAAAGCTTCCTGGGTCTGTTCGCGTCGGCCGAGGGTGGCCGTACGGCGCTGGCGGACTTCTCCGGCCGGTTCGATATGGAACGCGGCGTGGCGACACTGCCGCAGCAGCGCCTGTCCGCCGATTGCGCGAACGCCCTGTTCGGCGGGACGGTGGATCTGCCGCGCTGGCGGATCGACCTGCGCGCAAACGCTTCCTTCCCCGAACAACCGAATTTCCCGGGAATCGTCGTCGAGGAGAAGGGCTCCCTCGATGACCCGAACGTCCGGCTCGTCAACCTGAACCAGATCCAGCAGTATCTCGTCGGGCGCGCCGCGTCGACGGTGATCCGGCGGCTGCTGCCGGTTCCCGAGGAGGAGGCGCCGGCGCCCGCCCCGAGCGATGGTACGACCGACGAGGCACCGCCGGCCGCCACTCCGCCGGAGGAGCCCCCGGCTGAGGAACCATCGCTCGATCCGTTCAAGCTGATCCTCGAGGGCTTGATCCGCTAAGCGCGCGTCGCCAGGCCACGTGATGGCGGGCCGGATGGTCCTACGAGCCGGGGGCGATCATGGTCGACGGTTTGACCCACTCGTCGTACTGCTCCGGCGTGACGATACCCAGGGAGACGGCGGCCTCCTTGAGCGTGATCCCCTCCGCGTAGGCCTTCTTGGCCACCTTGGCCGCGTTGTCGTAGCCCACGTGCGGGTTCAGCGCCGTCACAAGCATCAAGGACTCATTGAGAAGGCCCTCGATCCGGTCCTCGTTCGCCTCGATCCCGACGACGCAACGATCGGTGAAGCTCCGCGCCGCGTCGCCCAGGAGCCGCGCCGACTGGAGCACGTTGTAGATGATCACCGGCTTGTAGACATTGAGCTCGAAATGACCCTGGCTGCCGGCGACGGTCGTCGCGACATGGTTTCCCATCACCTGGGCGGCCACCATGGTGATTGCCTCGACCTGGGTGGGGTTCACCTTGCCCGGCATGATCGACGAGCCGGGCTCGTTGGCCGGCAGCGTGAGCTCACCAATGCCGCACCGGGGTCCGGACGCGAGCAGCCGGATGTCGTTGGCAACCTTCATGACCGCGGCCGCCGCGACGTTCAACGCTCCGGAAGCCGCCACGAGGGCGTCATGGGCGGCGAGCCCCGCGAACTTGTTGGGCATGGTCACGAAGGGCTTTCCGGTGGTGGCCGCCACCTCCCGGGCGAACGCCTCGGCAAAGCCGGCGACCGCGTTGATGCCGGTGCCCACCGCCGTGCCGCCCTGGGCCAGCTCGTATAACGACGCCAGCGTCGCTTCGATGCCCTGGGCCGCGCCCCCGACCTGGGCCGCGTAGCCCGAGAACTCCTGGCCCAGCGTCAGCGGCGTGGCGTCCTGGGTGTGGGTCCGGCCGATCTTGATGATGGCCGCGAACGCCTTCGCCTTCTCCTCCAGCGCGTCGTGAAGGTGCCCTAGCGCCGGCAGCAAGCGGTCCTCGAACTCCAGGGCCGCCGAGATGTGCATGACCGTGGGAAACGTGTCGTTCGAGGACTGGCCGCGATTGACGTGGTCGTTCGGGTGTACCGGGTCTTTCGCTCCCAGGGGCGCGCCGAGCATTTCGTTCGCGCGATTGGCGATCACCTCGTTGGCGTTCATGTTGGTCTGGGTGCCCGACCCGGTCTGCCAGACGACCAGAGGAAAGTGGTCGTCGAGCTTGCCGTCGATGATCTCCTGGGCGGCGTCGACGATGGCCCCGGCGATCGTGGCATCCAGCTGGTCCAGCGCCAGATTGGCCCGCGCCGCAGCCTGCTTCTGCACGCCCAGGGCACGAACGAGGGCCAGAGGCATCCTTTCGCCGCCAATAGGGAAGTTCTCGAGGCTGCGCTGGGTCTGCGCACCCCAGTAGCGATCCGCCGGTACGGCGATATCGCCCATGGAATCGGACTCTATGCGGGTCGGGTTGCTCATGGTTCCTCGCAGGCTTGATCGGTCCCGGCCGCGTTTTCCCTGCCCACGGGAGATCCGCTGGCGGCGCGGCGGTTCCTTGACCCGTCAGAATACCACCGGGACAAGTCGAGCCAATGGCGCCAAGCGGCTCAGGGCGTGGCGTCGATCTTGAAGTCGGCGAAGAAATCGCCGCCCTTGTCGTCGATGACGATAAAGGCCGGGAAGTCCTCGACGTCGATGCGCCAGACGGCCTCCATGCCCAGCTCGGGGAAATCGACGAGCTCGATACTGCGGATGCAGTCCCGCGCCAGCCGGGCGCCGGGCCCGCCCACGGACCCGAGATAGAACCCCCCATGGGTCCTGCACGCCTCGACGACCGCGGGTGAGCGGTTGCCCTTGCCGATCATGACGAGCGAGGCGCCGGCGCGCTGGAAATCCGCCACGTAGGAATCCATCCGGGCCGATGTCGTCGGGCCGAAGGCGCCCGATACCATGCCTTCCGGCGTCTTTGCGGGGCCGGCGTAGTAGATCGGATGCTGCTTCAGGTACGATGGGAGGTCCTGGCCCTGGTCGAGCGCCGCCTTGAGCTTCGCGTGCGCCAGGTCGCGGGCGACCGTCATCGGTCCCGAAAGGCTGATGCGGGCCTTGACCGGGAGACGACCCAGCTCTTCGCGGATTTCCGCCATCGGGCGGTTCAGATCGATCCGCGCGACATCGCCCGGGAGGTCGCCCGCATCCACCTCGGGCAGGAACCTGGCGGGGTCGGTCTCAAGCTGCTCGAGAAACACGCCCTCGGCCGTGATCTTTCCCACCGCCTGTCGATCTGCGGAGCAGGAGACGCCAAGGCCTACCGGACAGGAGCCGCCGTGCCGGGGCAGCCGTATGACCCGCACGTCGTGACAGAAATACTTGCCTCCGAACTGGGCCCCGATGCCCATGTGCCGGGTCATGCGCTGGACCTCCCGCTCGAGGCCGTAATCGCGAAACGCCTGGCCGTGCTGGTTCCCCTGGCCGGGCAGATGGTCGAGATAGCGGCAGGATGCCAACTTCACCGTCTTCAGGGTCATTTCGGCACTCATGCCACCGATCACGATCGCAAGGTGATAGGGCGGACAGGCGGCGGTGCCCAGGGTGCGGATCCTCTCATCGAGAAAGGCATGCAGCGATTCCGGGTTCAGGAGCGCCGCGCTCTGCTGGTAGAGGAAGGTTTTGTTGGCGGAGCCGCCGCCTTTGGCGATGAAGAGAAACCGGTACGTGTCCCCGGGGACCGCGGAGAGGTCGATCTGGGCGGGCAGATTGGTCCCCGTGTTCACCTCGTCGTACATGTCGAGGGGCGCCAGCTGGCTGTAGCGGAGATTGTCCTCCCGATAGACCCGGTGCACGCCCTCGGCGAGGGCGGCGGCGTCATCGACACCGGTCCACACGCTCTGGCCTTTCTCGCCGTGGATTATGGCCGTGCCGGTGTCCTGACACATGGGCAGGATGCCGGCGGCGCTGATGACGGCGTTCTTGAGAAGGTCGAGGGCGACGAAGCGGTCGTTCTCCGATGCTTCCGGGTCGGCCAGGATAGCTCGAAGCTGCGCCAGATGGGTCGGACGAAGCCGGTGGGCGATATCCCGGAACGCCTCGCCCGCGATCATGCGCAAGGCCTCCCGCTCGACCTTGAGCACTCTCGCGCCGGAGAACGAGGCTCCCGCGACCAGGTCGTCGGTCAGCCTGCGATAAGCAACCTCGGGACCGCCGGCCGGAATGACGGGATGGTAGTCGAACGCCGGCGAATCCTCACTTCTTCCGGAACGCATCGAGGGTGACCACGTTGGCGGCGGGTCCGGCGGGCATTCCCTCCTCCGCCGCCTCCCCCTGCACTTCCGGCTCTGGTCCAGCGGCGCCCGTCCCGTCCTCTCCCGCGGCCGCCGACTCCCGGCCAAGGGCGCCGACGTTGAACTGCAGGCCGAACTTGACCGAAGGGTCGACGAAGGCGGTAAGCGCGGCGAACGGTATATGCAGCGTTTGCGGCTGGTTGCTGAAACTCAGCGTCACCGAGAACGCGTCCGCCGTGACGTCCAGGTCCCAGAACTGGTGCTGGAGCACGATCGTCATTTCGCGCGGGTACTGCCGGCGAAGGTCCTCCGACATCTCGACGCCCGGTGCTCCGGTGCGGAAGGTCAGGTAGAAGTGATGCGAGCCAGGCAACCCGTGCTCGGCAGTCACCTCCAGGGCCTCGCGCACGACGCCGCGCAGCGCCCCCTCGACCATTCGGTCATATCTCAGAACGTCCTGGGTCATGAAACAGGCGTAGGCCAGCAACCGTGTCCGCGGTTCCGGATCGTCGCCCCGACGACCGCGCAAAGGTGGGGGGCTTCTGTTGCCCGGTGCCCCCCGGGACCGCGCTTACTCCTGCTTATTAGGCAGCAGCAGCGAGTGGCTCAACGTTATCGTTGGCATCTATAGTTTTGGCCCGATAACGGCGGTACCATGCCGGGCGAAAATTCGGCCTTTACCCGCGCGTCGATCCTGGTTCGCCCCCGTCTCAAGGCCGGAGAATGGCCGGTAATGGTGGAGGCGCCGGGTACTGCCCCCGGGTCCGCTGCGGTTATTCCACCGAACGTTTATCGCCATAGTCGAGTTTCCTCGACACACCATATATACTCGGCGGCCAGCGCTATTTAAAGCCCGCTCCGCTCGAAGTGCTCAGGTTTCACCTAATCCACAGACGCCCCGCGCTTCGCCGGTGGCGAGGGTCCGACTAATGTGCGGCGCATGGAAGGAAGGGCGATGTCTGGCTCAGGAAGGCCAGAACCAACTGGCGGTAGAGCCATAGGCAGCGAGAGCCAACCCGCTGACAGCGAGAAGCCAACCCGCGCCGACAAGAAAGCGGAGATCGAGGCCGCGCGCTCGGAGCACTTCACGACCCGGCGCGCGACGGTGCCGGCCCTCGAGGAGATTCTGTACGAGCAGCTTGCGGTGCTCGACCACGGTTTCGTGCGCGTGGTCGATTATATGGGCAGCGATGCCGCGATCGTGCAGGCCGCGCGGGTTTCTTACGGTACCGGAACGAAACAGGTTCGCCAGGACAGAGGCTTGATCCGCTATCTCCTGCGTCATCGCCACACGACGCCGTTCGAGATGTGCGAGATCAAATACCATGTGAAATTGCCGGTGTTCGTAGCCCGGCAATGGATCCGGCACAGGACGGCCAACGTGAACGAGTACTCCGCGCGGTACTCCATAATGGAGGACGAATTCTACATTCCGGCGCGTGAGGACCTCGCCGCTCAGTCCCAGACCAACCGGCAGGGACGGGGTGAGGTCCTGAATGACAGAGAGGCCGCGCGGGTCCTGGAAATCCTGCGCGACGACGCCGCGCGCTGTTACGGGCACTACGAGGAGATGCTGAACGAGCGCGCGGACGCGACGATCCTGGATCCCGATCGGACCGGACTCGCGCGCGAGCTTGCGCGGATGAACCTGACGCTGAACGTATATACGCAGTGGTACTGGAAGATCGATCTGCACAACCTGTTGCATTTCCTCTCCCTGCGCGCCGACGCACACTCCCAGTACGAAATTCGGGCTTATGCAAACGTCATGCTGGATACCGTGCGCCGCTGGGTGCCTTACGCCTATGAGGCGTTCGACGACTACGTGATGGGCGGCGCCCACGTCTCGCGCACCGGCATGGAGGTCATCCGGCGGCTGATCGGCGGAGAGACCGTGACCCAGGAGGACAGCGGCCTCACCAAGCGCGAGTGGCGCGAGCTTATGGAGCTTCTGGAGCGCCCGGTCGAGGACGGCGAGTAGCCGCGCAACGCGAGGTTCGTAACGGCGGGGTTGGGTGGCCGCCGGGCCGGTCCCATTGGGGGCCAGCAGCCTGCGGGGGAAGGCTGGAGACCAGCCCGGCGGTAATCCCCGGGGTCCGGGCAACGCCCGGACGGGGGTCGCCCCGCGGCCCCTCCCCGAGACCCTACTTGGGGCGGGAACGCGACCATGGGGCCTTCCTGATCATGAGGTTGCGGGCAACGGCGCCGTTGTGCAATGCACGCCGCCGTCACAACGGTTCAAGATCACGCGATCACCAGCGCCGCCCGGCTCGTTGCCGCGGCGAGCCGAGCCCTACTGCATGATGATCCGGGGAGCCCCTCGGGCCCCCAGTTCCGACCCCTCGAGCTTTGCCACCACGCGCTCGGCGATCGCGGCATAGGCGCCGGCGAGGGGGCTGTCCGGCCGCGAGGCGACGATGGGCTGGCCATCGTCGGAGGTCCGCCGGATGTCGATGTCCAGGGGAATCTCGCCCAGGAAGTCGCACCCGAGCCGTGCCGCCTCCTCTCTGGCCCCGCCATGGCCGAAGATCTCCGAGCGCTCGCCGCAATGGGGACAGGCGAAATAGCTCATGTTCTCGATGATCCCCAGTACGGGAACGTCGACCCTCTTGAACATGTTCAAGCCCTTGCGGGCGTCCAACAGAGCGATGTCCTGCGGCGTCGAGATGATGACCGCGCCGGCGAGGGGCACACGCTGCGCCATCGTGAGCTGGGCGTCGCCGGTTCCCGGCGGCATGTCGACGACGAGGATGTCCAGCCGGCCCCACTCCACGTCGCGCAACATCTGCTCGAGAGCGCCCATGACCATCGGGCCGCGCCAGATCATGGGCGTGTCCTCGGGCACCATGAAGCCCATGGACATGACCCTGACGCCGTGGTTCTCGAGCGGCAGGATGCGCTTGCCATCCGGCGACTGGGGTTTCTCCCGAATGCCCATCATTCGCGGCATCGACGGCCCATAGATGTCGGCGTCCAAGAGCCCCACCGATCGCTCGAGGCGCGACAGCGCCAGGGCCAGATTTACCGCGGTGGTGGATTTGCCCACGCCACCCTTGCCGCTGGCGATGGCGACGATCTTGTCGACGTCCGGAGCCAGATCGCGACGCCCCGGTGACGGTGTGGCGGCGTGCGGCTGCCGCGCGCCGGCGGTCGCGGCGGGCCGGTCCGCGGTCAGCACGGCGGTGACGGACGAGACCCCCGGCAGCGCGAGAACGGCGTCCTCCGCCGCCTTGCGCACGGGCTCCATCTCCTGCGCCCGGGCCGGGTCGATCTCGATGGAGAAGCCGACGTTCCCGTCCCTGATCACCACCCCCGAGACCATGTCCAGCTCGACGATGCTCTTGCCCGAGCCGGGGTCGGTGACCCCTCCGAGGGCTGTCCTGACCTGTTCCTCGCCAACCTGCGACATGGTTGAAAATCCCACGATA
>JBHICL010000147.1:0-7495 GCA_046759605.1 Alphaproteobacteria bacterium
TCGCCTTCAAGGAGCAGAACGAACAAGTCGTACGGCAGTACGGGCCAACCGTGATGCGGACCCGACTTGGTGGCGTATCCGTCCTTGATATCAAACCCAGGGATTGGCGCGAAACCGCCGAGGTCCTGGTTTACACCCATGGCGGCGCGTACACGCTGTTCAGCGCCGAGTCCACATTGATAAGTGCGGTTCCTGTCGCACACGACACGGGACGTCGCGTGATCTCCGTTGACTACACGCTGGCTCCCTTTTCGAAGTGGCCGGAGACGACGGATCAAGTCGTTGCCGTCATCAAGGCCCTTCTGGAAGACGGGCGCGCGTTGGAGAACGTGGCCATCTACGGCGATTCGGCGGGCGGCGGTCTCGCCGCCGGCTCCGTGCTCAAGATGCGCGACCGGGAGCTGGGAATGCCCGCCGCGGTCGTGCTGTGGTCTCCCTGGTCGGATATCGCCGAGATTGGAGACACCTACTTCACGCTCAAGGAAGCCGACCCGCTTCTGGATTATTCAAAGCAGCTCAAGAACTCGGCGGACGCCTACGCCGATCCAGGCGACCACAAGCACCCGTATGTGTCGCCCGTGTATGCCGACTACGGCAAAGGCTTTCCGCCAACTCTCATCCAGGGAGGAACGAAAGAAATCTTTCTCAGCAATTTCATAAGACACTACCAGGCGCTGGACCTCGCCGGTGTGACGGCAAAGTTGGATCTCTTCGAGGGCATGTGGCACGTGTTCCAGGCGTTCCACTCCGACCTTCTGGAGTCCCGGCTCGCCCGGCAGAAGATGAAGCGCTTCCTGGACGCTCATGTGAAAGCGTGAGCACAAGGGCTTCCAATGCCAACTCCTGCCTTGAGCTAAATCGCGCTAGAGATCCTACTTACTCTTCCGCCGGCGTCGCATGGCCTTGCGCCGCTTGCTGCCTTTCTTTCGTCGCCTGCGCGCGCCGGTCTTGATGCCAGGTCCCTGGCTCATCGTCCTTTCGCGAGCATGGTTCTCCCTCCGGCTTTCCTCCCTGGCGGTCGCAACTCTTTGGGGTCACAAAGTGTAGACGTTGTTGACGACGGCCCACAACGTCCGAGCCGCCGGAATGGCCTTCACGAGGAAACACCGGCTAGTATGCTGTTCTGGATTACAATTCGGGTGTCGCCGACCGTGAAGAATAAGCGATCGACCCTCGGATCACTGGCAACATTCGCTGCGATCGCGTGCGCTGGACCGGCCTTCGCTGCCGCCGAGGCGCCCCACTTCGTCGAGGAAGCCGCCTCCGCCGGTATCGAGCACCGCTACGAGGGTGGGTGGACGCACACCGTCGGCGGCGGCGTCGCGGCGTTCGACTGCTCGGGCGACGGCCGGCCGGAGCTCTACTTTGCCGGCGGCGAAAATACGTCGGTGTTGTACCTCAATGCGAGCAAGGTGGGCGGTCCCCTGGCCTTCGTCCCGGTGATGGACAGCGGTACGGTGGACTCCCACGTCACGGGCGCATACCCCTTGGACATCGACGGCGACGGCCACCTCGATCTTGCCGTCCTTCGTGTGGGCGAGAACGTCCTCTACCGTGGCCTCGGCGACTGCCGGTTCGAGCGCGCCAACGAACGATGGGGCTTCGACGGCGGCGCGGCCTGGACCACGGGCCTCAGCGCCACATGGCAACCGGGACAGGATTGGCCCACGTTGGCGGTCGGAAACTACGTGGACCGGGAGGCCGAGGGTGCGCCTTGGGGAACGTGCCACGACAACATCCTCCATCTTCCGACGGCGACGGACGAAGGCTTCCGGGCTCCCACCGCCTTGAGTCCCGGCTACTGCAGCCTGTCTCTGCTGTTCAGCGACTGGAACCGGTCGGGGCGCGCCGACCTGCGCATCAGCAACGACCGCCAGTACTACCGCGGTGGCTCGGAGCAGCTATGGCGCATTGCTCCGGCCGATGTGGCGCCGCGGCCGTACGGCGCCGGGGAGGGCTGGCAGCACCTCAGGATATGGGGAATGGGGATCGCCAGCCACGACGTCACCGGAGACGGCTATCCCGAGTACTTCATCACGAGCATGGGAGACAACAAGCTCCGGACCCTGAAGCACGGAGCGGAGCGACCTCATTTCACCGACATCGCCCGCGCGCAAGGCGTCACGGCCCATCACCCGTACGTGGGCGACACGACCCGGCCCTCGACGGCGTGGCATGCCGAGTTCGCCGACGTCAACAACGACGGCCTCGTCGACCTGTTCGTGGCCAAGGGCAACGTGGGGGAGATGGACGATTTCGCCCTCGAGGATCCCAATAACCTGCTGCTTGGCCAGCCCGGCGGTGGCTTCGCCGAAGCGGGGGCGGCGGCGGGTGTGGCGAGCGGCTACAAGGCTCGCGGCGGCGCCGTGGTCGACCTCAACCTCGACGGCATGCTGGACCTGGTGGTCGTGAACCGTGACGGCCCGGCGGAGGTGTGGCGGAACCTCGGGTCCGGCGAGGCGGATGCGCCGGTCGCGATCGGGCACTGGGTCCAGCTTCGACTGCGCCAGCCCGGTGGCAATCGCGACGCCATAGGCGCCTGGGTCGAGCTTCAGGCCGACGGGATCGAGAGCCGCAAGGAGCTGACGGTGGGCGGGGGCCATGCGGGCGGGCAGCTCGGCTGGATCCATTTCGGGCTCGCGTCGGCGGATCGGGCGCGCGTGCGGGTCAGGTGGCCCGGCGGGAAGCTTGGTCCATGGATGGACGTGTCGGCGGATCGGTTCGTCATAATCGAGCGCGGGGCGGACGAACCTGCTGCATGGTCCGTGCCCGACTGACCAGCCGGGCGCGGAACGCCTGCGAGCGAGCCCAAGGGAGGGACCCATGGTCGATGTTCAGCTCTCCGAGGTGGGACTACCGGAGTTCGGAACGCCGACGGTCGAGCCCGCCATCCCGGCCGAGGTCTACGAGGCGCGCATCGCCGCGGCGCGCCGGCGCGCCGGCGACGCGGGCTTCGACGCGCTCGTCGTCTACGGCGACCGCGAGCACAGCGCGAACCTTGCCTACCTCACCGGCTTCGATCCCCGGTTCGAAGAGGCGATGCTGATCCTGACGCGGGAGCCCGGGCGCCCGCCGGCGCTGCTGGTGGGGAACGAGGGCTGGGGCTACGCGGGCATCAGCCCGGTCGAGCTGCAGAGGGTCAAGTATCAGAGCTTTAGTCTGCTGGCCCAGTCACGCGACGAGAGCCCGCCATTGGCCGAGATCCTCGGCGCCGAGGGTATCGGCGCGGGATCGCGCGTCGGGGTCGCCGGCTGGAAGTACTTCGGCGAGAAGGAGACCCCTACGCCGGCGGAATGGCTCGAGATCCCTGGCTACATCGTGGACACGCTTCGCGAGGTGACCGGAGACCGGGCCCTCGTCGTCAATGCCAACCATATCTTCATGAACGCCGCCGACGGCCTGCGCGTGATCAACGAGGTGGAGCAGCTCGCCGCGTTCGAATATGCCGCCTGTCACACCTCGGATGCGGTTCGCCGCGTGCTCGAAGGCGTGCGGCCGGGGATGACCGAGTACGAGGCCGTTGGACTCCTCAGCCCGAATGGAATGCCGCTCTCCTGTCACCTGATGCTGTCCGCGGGACCGCGAGCCACGATGGGCCTGCCGAGCCCCAGCTCGCGCAGGATCGAACGCGGCGATCGCTTCACGACCGCCTATGGGGTCTGGGGTGCGCTGAACTGTCGTGCCGGTTTCATCGTCGAGAGCGCGGACGAGCTCCCGGAAGGGATCCGTGACTACATCGACCGGCTCGTGGCGCCGTACTTTCGCGCGATTGCCGAGTGGTACGGCGCGATCGGCATCGGCGTGCGGGGAGGGCAGCTCTTCGAGGTCATCGAGCGCCACCTGGGCGACCCGTTCTTCGGCATCTTTCTCAACCCGGGGCACCAGATTCACTACGACGAGTGGGTCAACTCGCCCATCTACAAGGACTCGAACGTGGAGCTCCGGTCCGGGATGGCGCTGCAGGTCGATGTGATCCCGGCCACGGGGAGCGAGTATTTCACGACCAACATCGAGGACGGCATCGCGCTCGCCGACGAGCCCTTGCGTCAGGCGTTTGCCGGGAAGTATCCGGAGGCCTGGGGGCGTATTCAGAAGCGGCGCGCGTTCATGTCCGAGCGTCTAGGAATCGCGCTGAGGCCCGAAGTCCTGCCGTTCTCCAACATCCCGGCCTACCTGCCGCCGTTTCTGTTGAATCCGCGGCGGGCGATGGTCGCGATGCATTAGCGGGCGGCCGGGGCCGGAAGACTTCCCGCTCAGTGCAACTTCTCCAACTCTTCCTTCGTCTCTTCCTCGGGGAGCTTGCCGAGGATGATCATGCCGAGGACCTGGTCCTTGGTGACGTCCTTCGTGTGCCGGGTGCCGACCAGCTGGCCGTTCTGCATGACGCTGATGCGGTCCGACAGGTCGAAAACGTCGTGGAGGTCGTGGCTGACGAGAAAGATGCCGATTCCCTCTTTTTTCAGCTGCTTGATGAGCTCGCCCACCATCGCCGTCTCCTGCGGGCCGAGCGCCGCCGTGGGCTCGTCCATAATCAGGATTCTGGCGTTAAAATGGATCGCCCGGCCGATGGCGACGGACTGGCGCTGGCCGCCAGACATGGTCTGGACGGGATCGTTGATGTTCGTGAAGTTGGGGTTCAGTCGCTCGATGACCTGGCGCGTGGCGTGCTCCATGGCGTCGTCGTCGAGCGTGCCGAACCGCGTCATGACTTCACGGCCGAGGAAGACGTTGGCGGGGGCCGCCAGGTTATCCGCGAGCGCGAGGTTCTGGTAGATCGTCTCCACGCCGTATTTCTGAGCATCACGCGGCGAGTGGATATGGGCTGGCTCGCCGTTGATCAGGATTTCACCGGCATCGGCGGGATAGGCGCCGGACAGCACCTTCATGAGTGTCGACTTCCCCGCCCCATTGTGGCCGACGACGCCGACGACCTCGCCGGGGTGAAGATCCACGGTGACGTCATCGACCGCGTGGACGCCACCGAATCGCTTGAAGATACGCCGCATCTCGACGAGCGGGGTGTCGGGCATGGCTTCGGGTCTCCTATCGTTGTCGGCGCCGATAGAGCACGTCGAACCCAACCGCGGCGATCAGCACCAGGCCAATGATGATCTGGCGCAGGGCGCTGGAGACGCCCATCAGCACCATGCCGTTGTCCAGGCTCTGCATCAGCACGGCGCCAAGAATCGCCCCCGGCACGGTCCCGATTCCCCCTGCCAGCGACGTGCCGCCAATGACGGCGGCGGCGATGACGCTGAGTTCCTGCAAGGTGCCCAACGAGTTCGCCCCGGCATTGAGACGCGCTGTCGAGACCACCGCGGCGGTGGCGCAGAGGATCCCCATGACGACGAAAATCATCATGGTCGTCCTCTTCACGTTGATGCCGGAGAGCGACGCCGCCTCCGGGTTGCCGCCCATGGCGAAGACGTAGCGGCCGAACTTCGTCGCCTTCGAGAGGAACGTCATGACCAGCACGACCGCGATCAGCATGAGCACGGGTATGGGGATGCCTCGGGGGATGGTCGTCCGTGGCTTGTAGTAGGAGTTCATGATCTGGACGAAACCGATGATCACGATCGCCGAGAAGAGGATCAGACCCCATTCCGCCCACTGCGGCTTCACCGGGAACCCGTATCTGGCGCGCTTTGCCCGGGATCTGAGACTGACCGCCACGACCGCGACGATGGCCACGATCCCGAGGACCCAGCTCCAGAACGCCCCGATCGACCCCTCGATGCCGCCCCCGAGCAGCTGATACGTGGGGTCCATGGGCGCGACGGTTCGGCCTGTGGTCACCAGCCAGGCGCCACCGCGGAACATTAGGAGCCCGCCCAGCGTCACAACGAATGCGGGAACGCCCACGTATGCGATCCAGAAGCCCTGCCATACCCCGATGAGGGCGCCCACCCCGAGCCCGAGCACGATGGATAACGGCCAGCCCCAGGCGGTGCCGATGGGAAACACCTCGACCTGAAGGACGGCGATCACCATGCCGGTGAAGCCAAGGACCGAGCCCACGGACAGGTCGATGTGTCGGGCGACGATGACCAGCACCATGCCGGTCGCCATGATGCCGACCACACTGCTTTGCACGGCGAGATTGAACAGATTTCTGGCGCTGAGGAAGAGACCGTTCGTGAAGAGAAAATGGAATACCAGCCAGATGAGGACCATGGCGGAGACCATGGTCAGCATGCGGACGTCCAGTTCCGTTACCCGGGCGAAACGCTCCAGCGGTCCCTCGGTCGGCCTTTCGTAAATCGCCTCGGCGGCTTCGGCTGGTTCCTCTCGCACATCCTCGGCGGCGCGGGCCGACTCGGCGTCGGTCGTCATGGGCTACGGGCCTTTCCCTCGCACGTGGAACCGGGACCGTCCGAGGACGGGCGCCCGAAGCCGCGTCCCCGAACGGTAACCCGTACAGTTATTGACAAGCCGCCGGCGGGTTGTCCGTCACCCCCTGGCAGACCACGTCACGCCCGATCCAGCCGGCGTCGATCACCACGTCGAGGTTGTCCCGGGTGATCGGCATCGGCGCAAGCAGAACGGAGTTCATGGCTTCGCCCTTCGGGCCGTCGCTGAACACGACCGCGCCCTCGACGCCGTCGAGGGAAGTGCCGGCCGCCAGCTCCAGGGCAACTCGCGCTGCCTCCCTTCCGAGCTCGCGGGCGTCCTTCCAGACGCTCACGGTCTGTGTGCCCAGCGCGACGCGGTTCAGTGCCGTGAAGTCGCCATCCTGGCCGGATACGGGAGTCCCTTCCATACCCTGGGCCGTCAGCGCCGCGACGACGCCGCTGGCCGTGCCGTCGTTGGAGGCGACCACAGCGTCCACGTTGTTGTTGGTAGCGGTCAGAATCTGCTCCATGTTCTTCTGGGCATTTTCGGGCAGCCAGCCATCGGTGTACTGCTCGCCGACGACATTGATCTTCCCGGCGTCAATGGCCTCTTGCAGGATTTCGAGCTGACCGCCGTGCACGAAGTCGGCGTTCGGATCTCCGGAGAAGCCCTTGATGAACACATAGTTGCCTTCCGGCTGGACCCTGAAGACCTCGGCGGCCTGGAGGCGTCCGACCTCCTTGTTGTCGAAGGTGATGTAGAAGACCTCCGGGTCCTCGATCAGCCGGTCGTAGCCGACGACGGGAATGCCCTCGGCCTTGGCCTTCTCGATCCCCGGCCGAACGGCATCCGAGTCCCACGGCAGGACGATCAGGGCGTCGGCGCCACGGGTGATGAGGCTCTCGATGTCGGCGATCTGCTTCTCGTTGGAGCTCTGGGCGTCAGCGCTGATGTAGGTGGCGCCCGCGGCGTCGAGTATCTCCTTCATGGCGGCCTCGTCTTTCTTCCAGCGTTCTTCCTGGAAGTTGGCCCAGCTCACGCCTACCACCTGAGCAAGCACGGGCGCCGCGGCAAAGCTGCTCAGTACTACGACTGCTGCGACGCCAAACAGTCCACGTTTGAGGACGTTCATGGGATCCTCCCTGTCATTCAAGAACTTATG
>JBHICL010000148.1:0-7492 GCA_046759605.1 Alphaproteobacteria bacterium
CCCTTGATTTGAACCAGTTCGCGTGAAGTCGCGCTCGGAAAGGGTCGCGAACCGATCGTCTTCGGACACGAGCCGGGTGCTCGTCTGATGGGTCCGCATGTAGGGGCGAGGAGCCTGAAACGCGCTTCCTCTCAAGTACACAATACCCAATGTCGAGGCGCAGAGGAGCCGCGCGAGCGTGTCTCTAACCGCGGCGATCCCAGGCCTTTCACCTAAGACCTCAGCCGCGGGTAGGCTGGCCGGCATCTTACCCGGTCCCCGGGCGAATTTCCGCCTCTTCTTGCCCTTCGCTGGGCGAATTTCCACCGCTCCCGAGAGCGAGTGCGGTTGCCAGGACGCCTAAGTGCTTATTTTTCCTAATGACACGACTTTGGCGCCGTTTTTGCAACCTTGACTGGTCGATCCAAGTTGTATATGGTGACGCCATGACGAGAGGACCGGACAAGCAATTCGACCGCGACGAGGCTTTGGGCAAGGCCATGGAGGTGTTCTGGGCCCAAGGCTACGAGGCCACGGGAGTGACCGAGCTGCTCGAGCACATGGGCATCGGCCGCCAGAGCATGTACGACACGTTCGGCAGCAAGCGCAGCCTGTTCCTGGAGGTGTTGCACCGCTACTGCGATGAGCTGGGCCGCCGCCTCATCGCGCAGCTCAGGGCGCCGGGCTCGCCCCTGGGCAACATCCGCAAGGTCTTCGGCATTTGGGAGGATCTCCTCACCGACCGAGGCGAGGTCGGGTGTCTAGTGGGTAACACCGTGGGAGAACTCGGGCCCCATGATCGCGAGGCGGCCGCGACGCTACGCTCCAGCCTTGAGGGCGTCGAGCAGGCGCTCGCCGAAACGCTCAGTCGGGCCCAGGCGGAGGGCGAGCTGGGGGCGGATCTGGATGCGCACGAGCTAGCGAGCCTGATGGTCGTGACCGTCCAGGGCACCGCCCTTCTCAGAAAGGTATACGGGGGTCCGGGACTGGCCCGGAGCGTCCTGCGCGGATTCATGAGCATGCTGGAGAGGAAATGAACCCGTCTCTTTTTTTCGCCAAACCTGGATCGATCAGTCCATGTTTTGCCCGTGCCACATGGCCAACCCCGAGGCCAGGTGGCTCGCGAGCACAAGGAGGGATCCATGAGCCCTGACAACCCCGGCTTCACTGAGCGCCTGGCCTTGCGCCTCGCCGATTTCGTCATGCGACGAGCATGGCTGGTGATCGTCGCCACCCTGCTGCTGGTGATCGTCGCCGGCAGCGGTGCGCGATTCCTAGAGTTCTCCAATAACTACCGGGTGTTCTTCAGCCCGGAGAACCCGGAGCTGGTGGCGTTCGAGCGCTTCCAGGACACGTACACGAAGAACGACAATATCCTCTTTGTCATCCAGCCCGGCGACGGCCAGGTGTTCGAGCCCGAGCTGGCCGCCGCCCTCGAGTGGCTCACCGCCGAGGCGTGGAAGATCCCCTACGCCATTCGGGTCGACTCGATCACCAACTTCCAGCACTCGTGGGCCGATGGGGACGACCTGACCGTAGAAGACCTGGTGCGCGCCGCCGCCTCTCTGGACCCGACCGAGCTCGAGCGCCGCCGCGACGTCGCGCTGGCCGAGCCGCTGCTGCGCGGCAACCTGCTTTCGCCCGATGCTCGCACCACCGGCGTCAACGTCACCCTCCAGTACCCGGAACAGAGCCTGACCGAGGTGCCCGAGGCCGTAGGCTACGCCCGCGACCTGGCACACCAGCTCCGGCAGCGCCACCCCGGGGTGAAGGTGGCGCTATCGGGCGTATCAATGCTCAACAACGCCTTTGCCGAGGCCGGGCAGCGCGACGCCATGACGCTGATGCCCGGCATGTTCCTCGTGCTGGTGGTGTTCATGTTTGTCGTGCTGCGGAGCGTCAGCGGCACAGCAGGCACGCTGCTGGTGATCGCCTTCTCCGCGATCACCGCGCTGGGGCTGGCCGGGTTCGCGGGCATCACGCTCGATCCGATCGCGCTGACGGCGCCGATCATCATCATGACGCTGGGCATCGCCGATAGCGTTCACCTGTTGGTGACGGTGCTGATGCAGATGCGCGACGGCTCGGAGAAGCGCGCCGCGATCCGCGAGAGCCTGCGGGTCAACTTCCTGGCGGTCGTGATCACGAGCGTGACCACCGTCATCGGCTTCCTCAGCCTCAACTTCTCTGACGCGCCGCCCTTCTGGTACTTGGGCAACATCACCGCGGTCGGGATCGTGGCGGCGCTTCTGTACTCCGTCGTCTTTCTGCCCGCCTTCTTCAGCGTGGTACCGCTGACGGTGCGGCAGCGGTCGCGCGAGCGCACGGGCGCGTCGCGCGCCCTCGGCGCCATGGCCGACTGGGTCACCGTTCGATACCGGCCAGTGCTCGCGATCATGGCCACGCTGACGATCGTCCTCGTCGCTCTTGTGCCCACGATCGACCTCAACGACGAGTGGGTGAAGTACTTCGACTATCGAATCCCATTCCGGGCCGAGGCCGAGTGGGGCATGGAGAACCTCAACGGGATCTACCTCCTGGAGTTCTCCGTCGAGGCGGAGGGACCCGAGGGCATCAGCGACCCGGAGTACCTCCACCACCTCGAGCGGTTCACCGCCTGGCTACGCGATCAGCCCGAGGTCACCCACGTCTACAGCTACACCGACGTGATCAAACGACTCAACAAGAACATGCACGCGGACGATCCGGCCTGGTACCGGATCCCCGGCGAGCGCGACTTGGCCGCCCAGTACTTGCTGCTGTACGAGCTGTCGCTGCCGTACGGTCTGGACCTCACCGACCGCATCAGCATTGACAAGTCGGCCACCCGGGTGACCGCCACGGTAGGTGACAGGTCCACGGTCGAGTTCCGCGACGTGCTTCGGCGCGCCCAGAACTGGCTGCGGGTCGAGACTCCGGAGTTCATGTGGGCCCGGCCCACCGGCGCCTCGGTGATGTTCGCCTACATCTCCCAGCGCAACATCGAGAGCATGCTGCGAGGGAACCTCATCGCCGTGTTGCTCATCGCCGGGGTTATCGTGCTGGCGCTCCGGAGCCTCGGTATCGGTGCGCTGAGCCTCATCCCGAACGCCGTGCCCATCCTCGTCACTTTCGGGGTCTGGGCTCTACTAGTGGGGCAAGTAGGAATGGCCGCAGCGACCGTCTCAGCCACATCTCTGGGCATCGTGGTCGACGACACCGTCCACTTGCTCACCAAATACCTGCGGGCCCGGCGCGAGAAGCGCTACGACCGACCGGCGGCTATCCGCTACGCCTTCGAGACCGTCGGCATCGCCATCATCAGCACCACCGTGATCCTCGCCTTCGGCTTCGGGGTGCTGGCCTTCTCGGCCTTCCGCATCAACGCCCAAATGGGCTTGCTCACGATGTTGGCCATCGTCCTGGCCTTGGCCACAGACCTGTTGCTGCTCCCCGCCCTGCTCATGGTCGGCCATCGCGCGACCGAAAAGGAGACGAAAACCATGAAGGAGATGAAAGCCATGAGGAAGACTTTCCCTTTGCCACTCGGCAACGTCACGACGGTGCTGCTAGCAGCCTTGCTCCTGGTAGCTTCTCCGCCGGGATCGGGTGTCGCCGTAGCCCAGCGCGCCGCCGGTGATAAGTTCGCCGCGGCGACTGCTTCCCCCGAGGAGCTCTCGCCCGAGAAGCGCGGCTGGGTCATCGCGGCGCGTTCCGACCGGAGCGACCGGGGCTTCACGGACAGTGCTGTGGACCTACAGATGATCCTGCGGAATGCTGCCGGCAAACAGAGCATCCGCACGCTGTCGCTCCGCACGCTGGAGGTTCCCGACGAGAGCGTTGGGGACAAGAGCCTCATCGTCTTCGACCGCCCCGCCGACATCGACGGCACGGCGCTGCTGTCGCACGCCAAGATCCTCAAGCCCGACGACCAGTGGCTCTACTTGCCGGCTCTCAAGCGGGTGAAGCGGATCTCCTCGGTCAACAAGTCGGGGCCCTTCGTCGGCAGCGAGTTCGCGTTCGAGGACTTCACTGGCCTGGAGCTCGAGAAATACGACTACAAGTACCTGCGCTCGGAGCCGTGCGGACAATTCACCTGTGACGTCGTGGAGCGCATCCCACGCTACGAGCATTCCGGATACACGAGACAGATCTCCTGGGTGGATCAGGAGGTCTTTCAGGTTCGCAAGCTGGAGTTCTACGACCGCCGGGGTGACCTGTTAAAGACGCTGACGCTGGACGATTACCGTCTGTACGACGACAAGTTCTGGCGGGCGCACCGGCTCTCCATGGTCAACCACCAAACCGGCAAGAAGACCGATCTCATCTTCTCCGAGTACCGCTTCGGGAACGGCCTGCGGGACTCCAACTTCGGCCGCGGGGCCCTGCGGCGCATCCGGTGAGGCCACGGGGATGAGACGTTCATTCTTCCTTTTACAGCACTCCTCGCGGCGGCCGCTCCGCGCGCCGCCTACCTGCGAGGGGCACAGCCTTGGCCCGCAGGTTGTAGTCGAGCCAAGGAGTGCATATGATCCCATGACACCGTCAACACGTACCCCATCAAGATACGTTCAAGGCGCTACAGCACGGCCAAAACGAAGTACGGTAGAGTCAACCCTCCTCCCTTGTGGCCTTAAAAGCCACACGGGTCCCCTCCATTTGATCCCTCACGCGGCGCGGGGCTTGGGGGACCTCCACTTTCTCAAACTCAGCCCCAAGCGAGCAGCCTTCGATCCATCGTTGTGCCTCCTGAGCACTTCGAGTGGGAAGCACGCGAGCGGGTGGTGTTCTAGCGCGGCTCGCCAGCTCAGTCGCGCAATGCCTTTCTGCGCCCGTTCGCCCGGGGCGAAGGGCACGCGGTCGAGTGCACGGGCACAACACCCGAATGGCTAGAGCGACGACCACATTCGAAAGATGAAGCTTAAGCCGTGCTCGCGCCTCGGTCAGGGCCACTGCATTGCTGCTGGAAAGTCATGGCTGGGATAAGCGCCTGGAACTCAGCGTTTGCGCGACCTCCGAATGGATCACATCTCATTAACGCCTAGGCGTTAAAGGATCTGAGAAATCAACGGGGCAGATAAAGAGCGGGTGCTAGCCAAAATCACTTGACATTTTCTCAGGAGGCGACCAGTATGATTACAAGATCGTAATACTCCCGCAATAGAGTCTGGGCTGAACCGAGGTGGAGATGTTCTCGGTTCGGTGGGAGGCACGGGGGAACACCTAGCCTCCAGGCGGCGGGACGCCTGGGGGTTTTGTCTTTTATGGTGCCTCGCGCCAGACGCTCATGCCGGCCGGCTACGCGCAGCAGTGACCAACCGTGGCGAGGAGCCGTCCCCTTCACGAGTCCCGCAGACCCAACGCCTTCCGGCTCACGAGTGGCCATCCTCCCGCCTAATATGGCGTGCGCGCTATGACCCGACCCATTCTCCGGTATCTCGCGACCGTACCAGACGCGAGCGCGACCGAAGTGGCAGAAGCGCTCGAGATGTCTGTGCCAGCCGCTGGGATGGCGCTCTTGCGCCTGGCCAGGAGCGGCCTGGCTGTCAGGTCATCGGATCCGGGGCGCGGCTGCCTGTTCTACGCCTTGACCCCGAAAGGCAAGGCACGCCTCGCGTTTTTCGAGACGAGGCGGCTCTAGTGCCAAGACGCGTTCGGCTTCGCCAACCCACCGAGGCCGCCCATCCGATGCCTGATGAGGAACGGCAGCGGTGGCTCCTGACCTGGAAGCGGTGGGCGGCGGGCCAGTTGCCCTCCGATGCCCCTCGCCGAGTGAAAGTCCATGTGCGCGCCACAGTCGAGCGAACTCTCTCTCCATTCGGTCCGCAGGACGATGCTGACGAGGTCCGAGACATGGTGCTCGGGGTGGTGGAGGCAGCCCTGGAGGCCTCGCGCATGGAGCGGGAGCGGATTGCCCGGGAGGTCGCAAAACGCACTCTTATCGCCGGGGCACCGTCTCTCTTGCGGGTTGCGCTGCGGCGGTTCCCCAAGGACGAGGTGGCCGCGATGCTGAAGCGCCCGCGCTACTCCCTTTCTGCCCTGACCCACGGGCTTCGGCGGCACCTTGAGCGGCATGTAACAGGGGATGAAACGGCGGACGAGATCCTGGATCGAGTCATCTCCTGGGTCGAGCAACGCCTCGCCGAACAGCCCCGCCTGCCGCGGATCGTGGGGAAAGCAGGTGCGGCCACGGCGCTCTTCGGAGCCATTGCCCTTCAGAACCCAGAGGTGAGGGAGGCGGCGGCCAAAGCGTTTGACCGCGCCCGTGACAAAGTCCACGAGCTCTGGACACGCTGGACTGGCTCAAGCAGCCATCCACACCAGCCATGACGGTTAATCAACCGACCTCGCATGAGACTCCCCCTAACCATCATGTCCCGATGGCGCGTGTGCGTGCGCACAAAGGCGCCGCCGCTGGCGGTGGCGGCCACACGGGGACGGTGCTCCCCGAGAAGGCGGCCACTGCCGACTGCGCGACGAAGTCAGGAGTCGCTCCTGTCCTTGTCTCCGAACCCCATGGCGCCCTTGACGGCTGGGTCGTTCCTCCCGATACTACCTCCTGGCGAAAACGTGGTCGTGGCTCGGGGCGGAGGACCGAGACCATGGCCCAACCACTCGTCGAGCTGGTAAAACAGTTCTGTGTCTTCCAACGTAAGCAACGAGGGAGAACGGAAGGAGGTGTGGAAACGTACCGATGGAACCTCGAGCAGTTCTTGGTCTTCGTGCGGAATCGCGAGGGCCGATTGGCCCGCGCTCGTGACCTGAACGCAGCGACGCTTCAGGCGTGGATGGACGACATGGCCGCCCACGATCTTGCCCTCAGCACCCTGCGCGCTCGCCAATCAACGCTTTCGAGTTTCTGCATCTGGCTCCTCAAGCGCAGCGTCCTGACCGCCAACCCTGTGGCGCAACTTGACCGGCCACCCCATCGGCGGGAGGCCCCCAAGCAAGTCCCGGGCCCAGCGATCATGGACGCCCTCATTGAGGCTGCCAAGCGGCGGCGCCGCCCCCGCGACCTCGCCATCTTCTTGATCCTGCGCTACACGGGAATGCGACGGGAGTCGATCGCCTCCCTTCGAGTGCGGAATCTGGATGAGGAGTGGGGCTTGCGGGGCGTCCGCGTCAAAGGCGGGAAGACCCGCGACATCCCGCTCCCTGTGGCGGTCATGCAGTTTCTCCATGCCTACGTCGACCAGGTCGTTAGCACCCAGGCCGGCGCTGTGACATCCGACACGCCGCTCTTTTGGTCGAGTTGGGGTCGGCGACGTCACGGCAAAGTCAGAGCGCCGATGAACAGCAAGAATATCTGGCGGCTCTGTAAGATCTACGGCCGGCTGATCGGTTACCCGATGCTCAAGCCCCACGATCTGCGACACGGCGTCGCGATGGAGGTCCTCGAGCAGCACCACGACCTTGAGCAGGTTCGTGCGCTGCTTGGGCACGCACGGATCGACACCACGCAGATCTATGCCAGCATCCGGCCAACACAGCTCAAGCGCGTGGTGGCGTTCTACGAGGAGAAGGCAGTTCGAAT
>JBHICL010000149.1:0-7474 GCA_046759605.1 Alphaproteobacteria bacterium
GCGCCGCGACCTCTACAATCTGTATCCGTTGCTCGTCCACGTCCGTCTGTTCGGCGCCGCATATCTCGCGGGAATCGAGGGCACGCTCGACCGCCTCGGCGTCTGAATCGGCCTCGATGCTGGAATGGGCGCGGCTATCGGGTGGTCGCGTCGAGGTCGTCGTCGGCCCGCGTCGCGCGGCCCGTGGGACCACGCGCGTTCAGGCCGTAGGCCACCTCCTCGGTATAGATCGAGCCCGAACGGCCCAAAGAGCTCGAATAGAGAATGAACCGGTCCATGAGCAAGGGACCGGCGCGGAAGTCGGCATGCGCGGCGACGAACGGGACGACGCGGTCCACCCGAACGTCGCGCAGCCGGGCCAGGGTCACGTGGGCGTGGAACTTGCGACGCTCCGGTGCGAGTCCGGCCCGCTGCACGGCCCGCTCGATCTTGCCTTGCAGCTCGACGAGCGCGTCCGACGGCTTCGTGCCGACCCAGAGGACCCGCGCCCGGGAGCGCGAGGCGAAGTAGTCGACGCCGGTAAGCGTAAGCTCGAAGCCGGCCGCGTCGATGCGCGAAAGCTCGGCGTCGGCGTCGGCGGCCGCCGCCTCGTCCACCGGGCCGATGAAGCGCAGCGTCATATGCAGGTTCTCGCTCGGCGTCCATCTGGAGCCGGGGATCGGCCGCTCGAGGGCGGCGAGCCGGTCCCTGGTCTCCTCCGGCAGCGCCAGGCCGACGAACAGCCTGATCATGCCTCACTCCTCACCCGTGAACAGGGTCAGCACGCCGGTGTAGGTGTACAGGCGGTCGTGGGAAATCTCGCCGTTGCCGAAGAAGCCGGCAAGGGGGAAGTCGCCGAGCCGGTCGCGTATGCGCATGAGCTCCGCCGAGTCCGGGCCGAACTGATTGGGACCGCGGGCCACGCAGCTGAAGTACACACCGGCACGCGGCCTCGCGCCGGCGCGCTCTCGCAGGCGCTCGAGCATCCGGTCCATGTCGGCTGCCGCGCTTGCGGGGTCGCGGCGGACGAACATCACCCTGTCGCCGGTATTGAAATGGGTGGCGGCCGCGACCCAACCTTGAGCCGGGTCGATCCCGACCAGGTTGCGCACGAGATAATCGCCGGTGTCCGAGCCGGCGACGGGCAGGGCCGCGTGTACGTGGCCGGCGACCCGGCGCGGGTCTGCAGCCAGCTCCGGACCGATGTCCTCGTGGAAAACCTCGAGCGCCGGCCGTTCGTCCAGCGAGATCAGCACGTTTCGGTCGGCCTCGCTCACCTCGTGCCAAGGGCCGATGGGCGAGCAGCCCTGGGTGAGCCCCGTCGCCACCGCGACCGCGCCGCCGAGCAGGAGTCCCGAGATGCCGCCGCCGGTAGGCTGGCCTGCCAGCTGTGCCTCGGGATGCGCGCCGCTGGTGAGCGCGCCGACGAGAAAGCACCCCGTCGCGCGCGCGAGCGTCGGTATGAGCGAGACGACCTTCGGGTTGGAGGGGTCGGCGTGCACCAGGCCGATGGCGGGCTGCTTCTCGGCAATCCAGCTGGCGAGATCCCCGAGCGAGTCGACCGTCGCTTCCGTCGTCGAGGGAAGGACGCGGAAGCTGTCCGCCGGCAGCGCGCACGCGAGCACCGAGATAGCCGGCGTATCGAAATACTCCCTGCCGGTTGCGCAGATGCCGGGTCCGACAGCGCCGACCCAGTAAGGGATGCCCGTGTTCTTGCGGAGGAAGCTCTCGATGGCCCCGAGATCGCCGGCAAGCGGTTCGGTCGCATACAGGAAGGCGAGGTTCGCCTCACCGGACCCGAGCTCGCGCGCGCACCCCCGGGCGAGCTCCTGCCAGCTTCCACCGGCTCTGTGGGCACAGTGAAACCGGGTCACCCTCGAACTCCCGGCGCGCCCGGGCTTCCCTCCACCCGCTTCAGCGCCTCGATAACGTAAGGGAGTATGCCCTCGACGATGATGTCAACACCGGCCGCGTTCGGATGTATCCCGTCCGCCTGATTCAGCTCCAGCCGGCCGGCCACACCGTCGAGGAAGAATGGATAGAAAACGACGCCGTGCTTCTCGGCGAGCCGCCGGTAGTTGCCGTTGAAAGCGTCTCCGTATTCCCGTCCCAGGTTCGGCGGCGCAAGCATCCCGGCAAGGAGCGCCTCGACCCCGCGTTCGCCCAGGCGCGTGAGAATGTCATCGAGGTTGTCGAAGGTGGAGGCCGGGTCGAGGCCGCGCAACCCGTCGTTGGCGCCAAGCTCGACGATGACCAGATCGGGCGCGTCGGCCAGCACCCAGTCCAGGCGGGTGCGCCCGCCGGCGGTGGTATCGCCGGATACGCCCGCGTCCACGACGACCACCGACACGCCGGCGCGGCCCAGGGCGCGCTCCAGCCGGGCCGGGAAGGCGTCATCCGTCCCGAGCCCGAACCCCGCGGTCAGGCTGTCGCCGAGCGCGACGATCACGGGCGCCTCTTCGGCGGTCGCCGGCGTCGTCAGCAGGTGAAGCGCCAGCGCCGCCGCGACGAGGTGGGGAAAGAGGCTTCGCTGGTGCATGGCGGGCCTTTCGACAACGCTCGGATGAACATGTGGGTGGCCCCTCGGGCAAATCCAGGGTCGAGCCGGTTCTCGATGCGCGGGGAGGATGCCCGATAATTTCTTCGCAATGTCCACTTGCCGCCACTTTTCGAATGTTCACTCGGATGACTATGATCCGCGATTTCCGCGACGTGAGAGAGGCGCGGCTGTACGACGAGATCAACGCCAACTAGGACAAGGTCGAGCCGGACGTGTGGCTCTGCCGAGTTGAAAACCCGGGCCGCTCTGGCCATATCCCGAATTAATTCTCCAGGGGCGGGCTTGAACCAAGCAACCAAGAAGCACGACGCGGGCGTCAACCGCGAGCGAATGGTCCTCATGGAAGATGTTCGGCTCGCTCTGGCGAGCGCGAGCGGCGAGGTCAACATCCTGCGCGGGCTCAACCTTGAGGTGCACGCCGGCGAAAGCGTCGGAATCGTGGGTCCGTCGGGTTCCGGCAAGTCGACTATGATGATGATCATCGGTGGCCTCGAGCGCCCGTCCGGAGGCGTGGTGCGGGTTGCCGGGCGCAGCCTGGCCGAGCTGGGCGAGGATGAGCTGGCGCTGTTCCGGCGAGACCGGATCGGGATCGTCTTCCAGGCCTTCCACCTGGTGCCGACGATGACGGCTCTCGAGAACGTGGCCGTGCCGTTGGAGCTCGCCGGGCGCCGGGATGCGTTCGCGCGCGCCCGTGAGGGCCTCTCTTCGGTGGGTCTCGTTCACCGGCTGCAGCACTATCCGAGCCAGCTTTCCGGGGGCGAGCAGCAGCGGGTGGCTCTGGCGCGCGCCTTCGTCACCCGACCGAAGCTGCTGCTGGCGGACGAGCCGACGGGCAACCTCGACGGCGAGACGGGCGCGGGCGTCATCTCGGTGCTGTTCGATTTGCAGAAGCGCCATGGCTCGACGCTGGTGCTGATCACCCACGACGATGCCGTCGCCAGCCGTTGTGACCGGATCGTTCGGTTGCTGGATGGCCGTATCGTCGACGGTATGGCCCCGCCGCCGGTCGGCGGGCGGCAATGAGGAGCTGGTTCCTCGCCGTTCGCTTCGCGCGCCGCGAGCTGCGCGGCGGTCTCACCGGCTTCCGCGTCTTTCTGGCCTGTCTGATCCTTGGCGTGGCCGCCATCGCCGGCGTCGGAGCGGTTTCTCAGTCGGTGCGTGCCGGATTGGCCGCGGATGCGCGTGAGATCCTTGGGGGCGACCTCTCGATCCGCCTGGTCCACAGGCCGGCGACGGCGGCGCAGGAGGCGCACCTTCGCGCGAACGGCGAGACGACCGCGATCGCCAGCCTGCACGCCATGGCGCGTACCGGGGACGGCACCCGACGCGCCCTCGTCGAGCTCAAGGCCGTAGGCTCCGGCTATCCCCTCTACGGCGCTCTCGAGACGGACCCGCAGCTCGAGGCCCCGGTGCTGCTCGAGCGATCGGGCGGCGTGTGGGGCGCGGTCGTCGAGCGCAGCCTTCTCGACCGGCTCGGTCTCGACGTCGGCGACCGGATGACGATGGGAGAGGCGGTCTTCGCCATTCGCGCGGTCGTCCTGCGAGAGCCCGACTACCTCAGCAGCGGCATCTTCCACGGGCCCCGGGTCATGGTCGCCTACGATGCGCTCGCCGATACCGGGCTCGTTCAGCCCGGCAGCCTCATCTATTACAGCTATCGCGTACGGCTTCCGGCGGGCGCCGATGTTCCGGCGTGGATCGCGGACCTCGAGCGAGAGTTTCCGAACGCCGGCTGGCGGGTCCGCACGCTCGCCGAGGCGGCCCCCAGAATCACTTTCCTCGTCGAGCGAACGACCTTGTTTCTCACCCTGGTGGGATTGACGACCCTGCTCGTGGGCGGCGTCGGTGTCGCCAACGCCGTGCGCGCCTACCTCGAAGGCAAGATGACCGTGATCGCCACGCTCAAGTGTCTCGGGGCGTCGTCGCGGCTCGTCTTTCGCACCTATCTCGCGCAGGTTATGTCCCTGGCGGTGCTCGGCATCGGGATCGGGCTCGTGGCGGGTGCGTTGGCGCCGCTGGCGGCGGGTGCGCTGCTGCAGCCGGTCCTGCCGATTTCGATTCGGTTCGGATTGTTTCCGGAACCGCTGGCCGCGGCCGCCCTGTTCGGCCTGTTGACGGCGCTCACGTTCTCCCTCTGGCCCCTGGCCCGCGCGGGCCGGGTTTCCCCGTCGGGTCTCTTCCGCAACCTGGTGACGCCGGCCGGTGGGCCGCCCCCGGTCGGCCATGTGCTGACGACGGGCGTTCTGGCCGCGGCGCTGGCGGGTCTCGCCGTTGTCACTTCCCTGGACCGCGAGTTCGCGGCATGGTTCGTCGTCGGCGCCGTCGCGGCGCTCGTGACGTTTCGAGCCGCCAGCCTGGCGATCGTCTGGGCTGCGCACCGGGTGGGCAGGGTCCGGCATCCCGGGCTGCGGCTCGCCCTCGCCAACCTCTATCGGCCGGGCGCGCCGACGCCCTCGGTGGTGCTGTCGCTCGGACTTGGCCTGACGGTGCTCGTGGCGGTCGCCTTGATCGAAGGAAACCTTAGCCGGCAGATCCGCGAGGAGCTGCCGAAGGAGGCGCCATCCTTCTTCTTCATCGACATTCAACCCGACCAAAGCGCGGCGTTCGAGGCGCTTGTCGGCGAGATGTCCGGCATCGAGGCGGTGCGCCAGGTGCCGATGCTGCGCGGTCGCGTCTCGGCAATCGACGGCCGACCGGCCAGGGAGGCGACGGTCGATCCGGAATCGCGTTGGGTGCTGCGGGGCGACCGCGGCCTCACATGGGCGATCGAGCCGCCCGACAACAGTCCGGTCGTGCAAGGGGAGTGGTGGCCGGCGGACTACGCGGGACCGTCGCTCATCAGCTTCGACGCGGAAACGGCGCGTGGGTTCGGCGTCGGCGTGGGCGACACGCTCACGGTCAACGTGCTGGGCCGCGAGATCACGGGCACGATCGCCAACCTGCGGCACATCGAGTGGAGCACGCTGGCAATCAATTTTCTGATCATCTTCTCGCCGGGCACCCTCGATGCCGCGCCGCGGACCCACATCGCGACGGTCTTCGCCGAACCGGACGCGGAGGCGGCGGTCGAGCGCGCGGTGACGGACCGGTTCGCGAACGTGTCCGCCATCCGCGTGCGCGACGCCCTCGAGACCGCGAACGGCGTCGTTCAGAACATCGGCGCGGCCGTGCGCGGCACCGCCGTCGTGACCCTTCTGGCCGGCACGATCGTGCTGGCCGGCGCGGTCGCCGCGGGTCACCGGCGCCGCGTCTACGATTCGATCGTGCTGAAGGTGCTCGGCGCGACGCGGCGCGACGTCACCGCGGCTTTCGCGCTGGAGTATGGGATCCTCGGGCTGTTGTCCGCCGCCATCGCCGGGGTCCTCGGCTCCGCCGTGGCCTGGGCGGTGCTCCGGTGGATCATGAATATCGATTGGACGTTCATACCACAGGTGGTTCTCTTGACCGCCATGGGCAGCATGCTGATCACTTTGGCTCTCGGCTTTATCGGCACCTGGCGCGCGCTGGGTCAGAAGGCCGCGCCACTGCTACGCAACGAGTGAGCGGCAACATGCACAGCGTACGAGCCCCCCGGGCGAGCTTTCCATCGCTCCTCACACCGGCTCATTTGGGGACCGGCTCCCATCTGCTCGCCGGGGCGGCAGTCGTGACCGCATCGTCGATGGTCGTGGCCAGGGCCGTGGACCTGGGCCCCGGTTATGTCAGTTTGTCGACCGCCATCTATGGAGCATTCGCGGCGCTCGTCCTCGGCATGGCGCGGGCATACGCGCTCCCCACGGGCGGTTTCGGCGCCGCGAACCGCATGACCCTCGCGCGGGTGGTCGTCGCCTGCCTGACGGGAGGTCTGGTCCTCCATGTGCGCGGCGGCGGGGTCGAGATCGTCTGGGTGGCCGTCGGCGGCGCGTCGTTCGCCGCCCTCCTGGACGGGTTCGACGGCTGGATCGCGCGGCGCACGGGCACCGCCTCGCCGTTCGGCGCGCGTTTCGACATGGAGGCGGACGCACTGCTCATCATGCTGCTCGCGGTCCTGGTCTGGCGCCTGGACAAGACGGGTGCCTGGGTGCTGGCCGCCGGCTTCATCCGTTACGGCTTCGTTGCGGCGACGCTCCTGTGGCCATGGCTGGACGATCCACTGCCGCCAAGCCGGCGTCGCCGCGCGATCTGCGCCCTCCAGATGGTCGCGCTCTCCGTCTGCCTGGCGCCGCCCGTGTCTTCCGGCCTGGCCACTGCGATCGCCGCGACCGCCGTCACGGCCCTCGGGTGGTCTTTCGTGCTGGATATCGCCTGGCTGACGAGAAACGAACGGACGAACCGGAGAAGCTGATGGGATGGAGGAATGCCGCGCGACCGCTGGCGGTGCTGGCCGCGGCGGCGAGCCTGGTGGCCGTCGGGGGGCACGTTCGGGCGGCTCCCGAGGAATACGAGATCGACCCGGAGCACTTCTCGATCGGGTTCATGGCCTCTCACCTGGGGTTTCAGAACCAGCTCGGCATGTTCCTCAAGGGCGAGGGCTCCTTCCTTTACGATCCCGAGGTCCAGGAGGTCACCGATATCCGGATCGAGGTCGAGGCAAAAAGCGTGTTCACCAATAACAAGCGACGGGACAAGCACTTGCGAAGCCCGGATTTCCTCAACGCCAAGGAATTCCCGAAGATCATCTTCACGGGAACCAGCGCGGAGAAGATCTCCGACACGACCGGCAGGATCCACGGCGAGCTCGAGCTCTTGGGGCAGACCCGCCCGATCACGCTGGAGGTGAGGCTCAACCAGATTGCCGTCTACGCGTTCGGCCACAAGCGCAAGACGATCGGCATCTCCGCCCACACGAGCTTCCGCCGCAGCGCGTTCGGCATGACCTACGGCGTCGACGACCTGGTGGGCGACGAGATCCAGATGTTCTTCGAGTTCGAGGCTCTGAAGCAGTAGTCTATGTGG
>JBHICL010000150.1:0-7450 GCA_046759605.1 Alphaproteobacteria bacterium
GGCGACTACGCCACGACCCTGTCCCACTGGCAGCCGCTCGCGGAGGCCGGGCACGCGGATGCCCAGTTCGGCCTTGGGCTCATGTATGAAGCGGGCCACGGCGTCCGGCAGGACAACGCCGAGGCGCTCCGCTGGTACCGCCAAGCGGCGGAGCAGGGCGACGCCGACGCTCAGACCTTTGTCGGAGAGATCTACCGGACGGGCAGGGGTGTCCCCCAAAGCGCCGCCGACGCGCTCGAGTGGTATCGCCTTGCCGCGCGCCAGGGGCACCCGTTGGCCCAGTATCGACTCGGCCAGATCTACGCCGCGGGGGACGGGGTTGCCCGGGATCTCATGGCGGCCGCCACCTGGTTCCGGGGCGCGGCCGAAGTGGGTCACGCGGACGCCCAATACCGGCTCGGCGCCCTCTACGAAAGCGGCGACTCCGTGGACCAGGACGACGGCGAAGCCGCACGCTGGTACCGGCGTGCCGCCGGGCGAGGTCATGGCGAGGCCCGGGCCCGACTGGCCAGACTTTACAAGACCGATCGCGTGGCCCCCCTCGACTACGCCGAAATCATGCGGTTCTACTGGGGGTCCACCGATCCGAGCGCTCCCGTCGCGTTGGACACCAGGGCCACTCCGGTAGTCGGACGGCGCTCGCGTCAACCCGACTACGCCGCGGTCGTGGGGCTATACCGCGGCCTCAGCGACGCGGCGCCGGTGCGCACAGTTCCCGCGACCCCGGTTGCAAGCCCGCCATCCGCGGAACCCGGCGCCCCCGGCGCCGATGGACCCGATCGGTCCGCCGAGCCCGGGACCGGCGATCAGGTCGTAGCCGCGGCGGCGGGGGATGCGGAGGCGGACGCCTCCGAGGCGGCCCCGTCCGGGGCGGAGAGACGACCGCCTGTCCGCGCGGCCGCGAACGGCGACCGTGTCGCCGCCGCGGCAGACTCCACCCCCACCGGGGAGGCTGCCGCGGCCTCGGGCGAACGCCGGGACGATACCGCACAGTCGTCCACGGCCCCGCCGCAGGCGGGGGTCGACAGTGGCCTGGCCGCCTACAGACGCGGCGATTACGCCGAGGCCCTCGCAATCTGGCGTCCTCTGGCGGAGCGGGGAATCGCAACGGCACAGGCCAACCTGGGCGTCATGTACGATCGCGGCCTGGGTGTGCCGGAGGACCCGGCAGCCGCCGCCGAATGGTTCAGGGGTGCGGCGGAGCAGGGTATCGCATCGGCGCAGATGAGCCTGGGCTATCTGTACGATCGGGGGCGCGGCGTGCCCGAAGACGCCGCCGCCGCCGTCGAATGGTACCGGCGCGCCGCGGACCAGGGTCTGGCCGGGGCCCAGACGAACCTCGGGTTCATGTACGAGCACGGGAACGGTGTGGCCATGGACCTCGCGGCCGCGGTGGCCTGGTATCGGCGTGCCGCGGTCCAGGGTCACGGTCCAGCCCAGCACAACCTGGCCGTCATGCACGACAACGGCCTTGGCGTACCCGAGGACGACGCCATGGCCGCTCACTGGTACCGCGAGGCGGCACAGAACGGCGTGGCCGCTGCTCAGTATAATCTGGCGCTGCTGTACGACGGCGGCATGGGTGTCCCCGAGGATGACGCCCGGGCCGCCCGGTGGTACCGCGCCGCGGCCGAGCAGGGACAGCCCGACGCCCAGCACAGTCTGGGGCTCGCCTACACGCGTGGCGAAGGCGTGCCAAAAGACCTCCGGCGCGCCCATATGTGGCTCGAGCTCGCGGCGAGAGGCGGTCACCGCAACGCGATCGAGGCCCTGGCGAGGGTGGCCTTGGAGATGACCGAGACCGAGATCGCGGAAGCCAGGGAGATGGCGCGGGAATGGCGGCGGAAGCCGACGAGAACCGCCGGCTAGATCGCCTTCACCTCACGCGGCCGGCCGCAACGCGAGACGCGACCAGACATCCCGCAATGCTTCAACCAGGCTGTCCATCGCCTCGTCGTCGTGCAGCGGCGACGGGGTGATCCGCAGCCTTTCCGTGCCGCGCGGCACGGTCGGGTAGTTGATGGGCTGAATGTAGATGCGATGGCGCTGAAGCAGCTCGTCGCTAGCCTTCTTGCACAGACTCGCGTCGCCGACCAGCACCGGCACGATATGGGCCTGGGACGGCATGGTTGGAATGCCGGCCGCCTCGAGACGCCGTTTGAGCGTCGCCGCCCGCTCCTGATGCCGTTCCCGGATCGCGTTGTCGCGTCTGACGATACGAACGCTGGCAAGCGCGCCGGCCGCCAGCGGCGGCGGCAAAGCGGTCGTGAATATGAACCCCGCGCCATAGGAACGCACGAAGTCGACCAGGTTGGCCGATGCGGCGATGTAGCCGCCCATGACGCCGAAGGCCTTGGCGAGCGTGCCCTGGACGATGTCGATCCGATCCATCACGCCGTCACGCTCGGCGACCCCCGCTCCCGTGGGGCCGTACATGCCCACGGCGTGCACCTCGTCGAGGAACGTGAGCGCCCCATGGGCCTCCGCCACGGCGCAAAGCTCACGCACCAGACCGATGTCTCCGTCCATCGAGTAAACCGATTCGAAGGCCACGATCTTGGGACGGGAGCGTTCGTGGCGGCCCATCAGCTCGTCCAGGTGGGCCGGATCGTTATGGCGGAAGATCTCCTTTTGGGCGCGGCTCAGCCGCATGCCCTCGATCATCGAGTTATGGTTCCAGGCATCCGAGAAGATGACACAGTCCGGCAGCTTCGCGCCCAGCGTCCCGAGCGTGGTCAGGTTGGCGACATACCCCGACGTGAACAAGAGCGCGGCTTCCTTGCCGTGCAGATCCGCAAGCTCCCGCTCGAGCAGCACGTGGTAGTGGTTGGTGCCGGAGATGTTGCGCGTGCCCCCGGCCCCGGCGCCGCATTTTTCCAAAGCCGCGTGCATGGCCTTCAGGATCTCGGGATGCTGGCCCATGCCAAGATAGTCGTTGCTGCACCAGACAGTAACCTGGGATCGCTCGCCGCCGCGGTGGTTCACCGCCTTGGGGAAGGCGCCGGCCTGGCGTTCCAGGTCGGCGAAGACGCGATAGCGCCCTTCCGCCCTGAGTTCGCTCAACCGTTTCGTGAAGAAACTCTCGTAATCCACTGATTTCACTCCGGCACCGCTGTGGTCACGCCGTGCGCCGGTGCCGATCGTAGCGCCCGCAGGCGCCCAGGTACTGTGTTATTTTACCGTATCGTCCCGGCCAATATAGCCCAACGTGGCACTTGGACGCACGCGACGCCGAGGCGGACCGCCCGCGGGGCGCCGTGGCTCAGACCAGCCCCGCGTCCCGCACGTGCTCCAGAGTCTCACCGAGCGCCTTGCCGAAACGGGAGAGAATCTCGTCCACGTCATCCTCGTCGACAATGAGAGGCGGGCACAGCGCGATGGTGTCGCCGGCCAATGCCCGAACGATCAGGCCACCCGCGAGCGCCCGTTCCTCGAGATGGCGGCCGACCTTGGCCTCGGCCGGGAAAGGGCTCTTTCCCGCTTTGTCGGCCACCAGCTCGACGCCCGCGATGAGCCCGCGGCCGCGAACCTCGCCGACGATGGGATGATCGGCGAAGGCTCTGAGTCCGTCCTGGAACCGCGGCGCAATCGCCCTCACATGGCCCGCCATGTCGCGCTCGCGATATATCCGCAGCGCCTCGCGCGCCACCGCGGCGGCGACCGGATGGCCGGAGTAAGTGTAGCCGTGGCCGAACACGCCGTACTTGTCGCTGCCGTCGCGCAGGACCCGGTAGATGTCGTCGGAGATGAGCACGGCGCCGATGGGAACGTAGGCCGAGGAGAGCCCCTTTGCGAGCGTCATCAGGTCCGGCCTGAGGCCATAGGTCTCGCAGCCGAACATGTCGCCCAGCCGGCCGAAGCCGGTGATCACCTCGTCGACGATGAACAGAACGTCGTGCTTGTCGAGGACATTCTGGACCTTCTCGAAGTATGTAACGGGCGGCGTGATCACACCGCCCGCGCCCATGACAGGCTCGGCGATGAACGCCGCCACCGTTTCCGGCCCCTCGGCCATGATGAGCCGCTCGAGATCTTCCGCCATGCGGCTCGCGAACCCGGCCTCGCTCTCGCCCGGCTCCGCTTGGCGCCAGAAGTGGGGGCATTCGGTGTGCAGTATCCGGTCTATGGGCACATCGAAACCGTCCTGGACATAGCCGAGCCCGGTCAGGCTGGAGGCCGCCACCGTAACGCCGTGATAGCCCCGGCGGCGGGCTATGATCTTCTTCTTCTCGGGCCGTCCGCGGATATTGTTGTAGTACCAGACCAGCTTGATCTGGGTGTCGTTCGCCTCGGAGCCCGAATTGACGAAAAAGGCCTTCGCCATGGGCGCGGGCGCCATCTCGACCAGCGCCTCGGCGAGATCCGCCGCAACCTCGGTGCCACGCCCCGCGAAGTTGGAGCAGAACGCGAGCCGGCTCATCTGTTCCGCAGCGGCGGCCACCAAGCGTTCCTCGCCGTAGCCGAGAGCGACGCACCAGAGCCCGGCCAGCCCATCGATATATTCCCGGCCGCTTTCGTCGCGGACATGGATGCCCCGCCCTTCGCGCAGGAGCATGGGGCCTGCCAGCTCGTGCTGGCCCAGGTGGGTGTAGGGGTGGAGGTGGTAGGCAATGTCGCGGCTGACCACGGAGTTTGGTTTGGCCATGGCTGAGTTCCGGTCCTGTCCCGGTCCGTTTTTTCCCAGATAGCACACGCCGTTGAAACACAAAACCGCGGTATGAACGTGCAACCCATGGTTATCATCGTTGACTCGATCCATACCGCAATCAACACTGGCTACCAAACCGGCATCAAAAGACTGTCAAAAACGCCGGCCGGCAACGCGACGATTTAGGGAGGAGCACTCATGGGACGTTATTTCGGAACTATCGCCCTGGCAGCGGCGGTCGCCTTCAGCGTGTCGCCGGCGAACGCAAAGAGTTTGCGATTTGCCTTCCAGGGTGATGCGGGGTCGATGGACCCTTACTTCCTCAACGAGACGTTCACCCTTGGCTACCTTGGCAACATTTACGAGGGGCTCACGCGCCGGGGCCCGGATCTCACGATCGAGCCCGCGCTGGCCGAGAGCTGGGAGATCATCGAGCCCACGCGCTGGCGCTTCCACCTGCGCAAGGGCGTCGAATTTCACAACGGCGAGGCCTTCACGGCCGACGACGTGGTGTTCTCGGCGGAACGGGTCCGGAAGGAGGGCTCCGATCTGAAGACCAGGCTCGCGAGCGTGGTCGACGTGATCAAGGTGGACGATCACACCGTCGATTTCGTCACCAAGGCGCCGAACCCGATCCTCAACGCCGAGTGGGATACCTGGTACATCATGTCCAAGAGTTGGGCGGAGGCGAACGGCGCGGCCGATCCCGGCAGCGTCCGCACCGGCGAGGAGAACTACGCGGCGACCCATACGAACGGCACGGGCCCGTTCATGCTCCAGAGCAGGGAAGCCGACGTGCGCACCGTCGCCGTGGTGAACCCCAACTGGTGGGGCACGCCCGAGCATAACCTCACCGAGGTCATCCTGACCCCGGTCGGCACGGACGCGACCCGCGTATCGGCTCTGCTGACGGGCGAGGTGGACGTCATGTATCCGGTGCCGGTCCAGGATATCGACCGCATCAACCAGAACGCGGGGACGCAGGTGCTCGTGGGCCCCGAGCTGAGGACGATCTTCCTCGGCATGGACCAGATGAGCGACACGCTGCGCTACTCGAGCCTCGCCGAGGGCAAGAACCCCTTCAAGGACGTGCGCGTTCGTAAGGCCTTCTACAAGGCCATAGACATCGACGCGATCCACAGGGTGGTCATGCGCGGCCTGTCGAACCCCTCGGCCGAAATGGTCGCGCCGGAGATCCAGGGGGCGAACCCCGAGCGGTTCCAGCGCATGCCTTACGACCCGGAGGGAGCGAAGACCCTGCTGTCGGAGGCGGGATATCCAGACGGGTTCCGCTTGCAGATGGACTGCCCCAACGACCGTTACGTCAACGACGAGCAGATCTGCCAGGCGGTGGCCTCCATGCTGGCCAAGATTGGCGTCGAGATCGACCTGGTGGCCCAGACCAAGAGCAAGTACTTCGAGAAGGTGCTAGCCTACGACACCAGCTTCTTCCTGCTGGGATGGACGCCGGGCAGCTTCGATAGTTGGAACCCGATCCACAACCTGCACGGTTGCCGGACCGAGGAAGGCCGCGGGCAGTTCAATCTCGGCGGCTACTGCAACCCGAAGGTGGACGAGCTGGCGGGTCGGATCCTGTCCGAGACCGACCTCGACAAGCGCGACGAGCTGATCGGCTCCGCGTGGCAGATGGTCTACGAAGAGGTCGGCCACATACCGCTGCACCAGCAGGCGCTGGCCTGGGGCGTGCGCGATGGGGTCAACGTAGCCCAGCGTCCCGACAACGTCTTCGCCTGGCGGCACATAACGATCGATAACTGATCGGCCGTCCGGCACGCGATTCGAGAACCCTGGACCCCGGATCCGCGACCGGCGGATGCGGCGACGTGGTCACTCCGCGCGCGCCAGGCTCCCCGGGTCGAGCGATTGGTAATCGCCGGTGCGCAGGTGGCAGGACGCCAAGTGACCGGGATCGTTCTCGGTGGCGCGCAGCTCCGGCGCCTCTCGCGCGCAAACGTCCGCCGCGATCGGGCACCTGGGGTGGAAGCTGCATCCGGAAGGCGGGTTCAGCGGGCTCGGCACGTCCCCTTGCAGCACCTGCCGTTCCCTTTTCCGCCCCGGCTCGGGGATCGGCACGGCCGATAGCAGAGCCTGCGTATAGGGATGCTGGGGGTCGCGATAGAGCGTATCCCGGTCGGTTATTTCGACGACGCGCCCGAGATACATGACCGCGACGCGGTCGCTGATATGCTCCACGACGGCCAGGTTGTGGGAGATGAACAGCAGGGTGAGATCGAGCTCACGCTGAAGCTCCTTGAGCAGGTTCAGAACCTGCGCCTGCACCGAGACGTCCAGCGCCGAAACCGGCTCGTCGCAAACCACGAACTTCGGTCTGAGGACGAGCGCCCGGGCGATGCCGATGCGTTGGCGTTGGCCGCCGGAAAACTCGTGCGGAAAGCGCTGGGCGTGCGACGGTCGCAAACCCACGAGCTGCAGCATCTCGTACACGCGCTCGCGCCTCTCCGCTTTGTCGGCGACACCGTGGACGACCAGCCCCTCGGCAATGGTGTCACCCACCGGTGTGCGGGGATCCAGGGAGGAGTAGGGATCCTGGAAGATGATCTGGACCTGGGCTCTGAGGGGCCTCAGGCCCTTGCCGTGGAGCGGGGTGAGGTCCTGGCCATCGAAATATATGTGCCCCGAAGTCGGCTCCAGGAGGCGCACGAGAACCCGGCCGAGCGTGGATTTGCCGCAGCCCGACTCGCCGACCAGGCCGACCGTTTCGCCCTTTTCGATCTCGAGGGATACGTTGTCGACCGCCTTCACATAGCCGGTCGTCTTTCT